>JAYVJC010000028.1:0-9608 GCA_043769645.1 Candidatus Altimarinota bacterium | reverse complement strand
AAGGTTGAAGGTTGAAGGTTGAAGGTTGAAGGTTGAAGGTTGAAGGTTGAAGGTTGAAGGTTGAAGGTTGAAGGTTGAAGGTTGAAGGTTGAATAAAGATGGTACGATTATTCTCAACTTACAAAATAATTTTTAAGTTTTTCCAATTTTCATTTTTTAACTTCGTACACACCACCTCCACTCTAGCAAACCAGCTTACCAGCTTTTAATACCTATTATCTTTTAGTTTTTATCTTTCGATACCGGCCTCCCAGCTTCCCAGCTAAACTCATAATCCTATGCCCCTCACCAAAAAAATCCGTACCTTCATGATCGAAACTATTGTTAGGGAGTTTTGAGGCAAAAAAATAGAACTCGACTATGAGACGCCATTTCAGCTTCTGATGGCGGTTATGCTCTCAGCACAGACGACCGATAAACAAGTAAATCGTATCACTCCACCTCTCTTTCGTGAGATTCAAGAGCCTAGTGATGTCCTGCCTATCGAACTGGAACGCATCGAAAAACACGTACAGTATGTGAATTTTTATCGGAACAAATCTCGATTTATCAAGGAAACAGGAACAATACTCGCAACCGAATACGGGTGAGTACTTCCAAATAATCTCAAGCTCATACAAACATTTCCGGGTATCGGGATCAAAACTGCTAAAGTCGTCCTCTCAGTCCTTTACGATATGCCATATGTCGGCGTTGATACGCACATCCATCGAGTCATGAATCGACTCGGCATCGTAAAAACCAAAACTCCTGAAGAAACTGATCGAGAAATAGATCGACTTTTTTCACTCGAAGAGAAAAAATATATGCATCACCCCCTTGTCTTATTCGGTCGATACCGATGTATCGCACGGAAGCCAAAATGTGAAGATTGCAAACTCCAGTCAGTTTGTCGATATTACAAAAAGGAGTTTAAGAAAGAGGAAAAATAATAATGATACTAGGTTACTTACTTATTATTTTGACTCAATCAGGGGCAAGAAACAACAAAAAAGAATAGAGAAGAATATAGAGAAGAATTATGTAGAAATATACTTTTAAAAATCGCTACTCCTCTCAGTTTTTATCGCATAGAGTACATAGTCACTATTGGTAAGGGAGTCAGGTTCTAGACGTGCCTTTTTCGCAACTATCTGAAAGCACTCATCAGGGGTTGAAGCGATATTACACATACCAGGAAGAAGAACACTCATGATCGAATGATTCTGTGAGAGGAAGATGAGCCCCTCATTTTTGATATCAAAGTCTTCTTTTTTCTGAAGAATCCGTCGATTCACAGTAGAGAGGATATCCACTCGAATATGTATTTCTTCGAGTTGTTCAGGAGTCTGGAGCGCAGAAGTGAAACGTGGATCCTTCAAACAGAGAAGTGTATTATCGATACACTCGAAAACCGTCGTATCTTTCCGACACTGGATACGGCCACTTGAAGCAATAACTGAACCTTGGAAATAGAGAGTCACAAAAACTGCATCTTTTGTCTTCGAAAACTGACTCACCGAAGCCGGTATTTCAGAAAGGACAATGATACGTTTCTCTCGTAGGTAGATTTCGAGGGTTTTTCTGACGAGTTCTTGCATAGGCGAAAGGCAGTTAAAATAATTAAAACTTCGTCAAAATATCAGTTGCCCGACCTTCAATATCCTTCTCTTCTCGTTCGATTTGTGTAAAAATATTTCCAACAGGATCTAATCAAGTACTCTTATAAAGGGCATAGTAGGCCCAAAGGAGAGTATAGATGATAAACGTAGTCCCAATAAAAGAAAGCATTACGAGCCCAATCAGGATAAATAAAGCTTGAGATGAAGGATCCATCGGAAAGATATAAAGTACCCAGACAATACCTACGATAAGAAAGGCAATAAGACTTCCATACACAGAGATAAGCACATACCGGTACTGAGAAACGAGGTTCATCACAATATAGAGACCGAAAGTCCCGAACATAATATGCAAAGAAAATACAGAGAGGATACTTATATGTGTGGTAGAGTTACTTACCAAAAGATAAATCGGTGCGAAAAGTATATAGAGAATAATAGAAAAGATAACCAGCTGTGACATAGCCGTCTTCGATCGAGTATACATATCCGGAATGACGAGAGATGCTATAAAATATACTACCGTGCTTCCGACAGCGAGGGAGAAAAAAGTAATCATGGAGAGAAGGATCGGAGAAGCACCTGAATCAAGAGAGAATTTCCCTAAAAAGAAATATATGAGTATAAAAATCATAGCTCCGCTGATAAAGCCCGCAATTGTAGCTCCAATAGTCATCATAATCACCGAAAGAAATGGAACCTTCGGAGGTCCGAGGAGCTCCTCTGTCGAGAGCATTGTATTATCGATTTCTTTTTCTGTCATAAAGGAAATATGAAAGCACTATAAGACCAAAACCTACTGATATAAATATATCTGCGAAATTGAAAATGGCAAAGTATTTTACAGAAATAAAATCCACCACATATCCGTTCACAATACGTTCATATCCATGACAAAGGGCTCCACTGATAACTAAAATATATCCTATATCGAGGAGATTGATCTGTTTTGGATATTCAATCAGTCCATAGTACACAAGGAGTCCAGAAATCAGAAAAAAGGTAAGGAACTGGAGAAGAAGTCCATGAAGAGGAAGAGAGAAAGCAATACCAGTATTATAGGTAAGTTTTATCTTCAAATAATCTCCGAGAATAGATATTTCTGGATTTTTCTTATATGTATAGAGTATATTGGCATCGTAGCTCGATGAACACATAACTTCAGGAAAGATTCCTCAGAATGAGGGTTGCGGAGAAGCTATATATTTTTTTTGATCGAAAATACAGTATTCTTCAGGAGTCAGTGAAGTCAGTAGTCATTTTGAATACTGATCAATTCCGATAAGGAGAAAAAGGGAAATAATAAAGATGATGATCCGCATTAGATAAATAGATTATAAACATACCACATCACAACACTCACGATAAGGGTGAGGAGCGTTCCCCAAGAGGTATCAATTATCACCATTTCCCAGTTCCATCCCTTCATCACGGACATACTCGTGAGTTCATAGGTCATATAGGCTGCAAATCCGAGGAGGGCTGCATTCCGCGTGATCGTACAGAGATCACAACCAGAACGAATCCCGGGAAGGACGACGAGGTACAGAGCGACCGCTACATAGAGGAGGTAAAATAGTACCGCAGCAATCAGGTTCATATCGGTATTGATATAGGTCGGGATATATCGCTTAAAGAGCGGAAGGATGACAAACCATATCATCACTCCATCAAATACGAGGAGCGTAAGGAGTCCAGAAACATAGGAAGAAAGGAGAGCAATCATAGAGATAAAAACTAAAAGATAAAAGATGGTGAGCAGATTTGCTGGGAAGCTGGTAAGTTAGAATGGAGAGGAAGGGAAAAAAATGTTGAGATGCGCCCTATGAATTACGATAGGGGAGGCTTAGTTTCGCTCTCTATCCATGATTCATATGAACTATTAGCCTCGACGGTAGCTACTTTTATGATACAGGGAGTACTATATTTGTGACTTGCCTCGATAGTTGACTTGAGGATTTCCCAGTTTTCCGTTCGAGTCTTGTAGAGTGTAATGATTTCATCCGTATGTGCAATAGTTCCTTCCCACCAGTACATACTTTCGATTGGGAAATAGTTTGCACAAGCTATGATTCGCTTCTCGAGAAGATCATGGGTGATACGAATTGCCTCTGGTTTCGAGGGGTGGGTCACATAGACGAAAAGGAACGACATAGGTTGAAGATTAGTTATAGAATATAGAATTTTTTACAACGAATTCCGAAATTCACTCTTGAGCTTTTCTTTCTGGATTTTCTTCACTTCACTCCAGTTTCCATTATTCGAACCATCAGGATTGAGTCGTTCGGAAAACTTGGTCCAGCATCGTTCAAATACTTTTGCTTTCGAGATTTTCCCTTCGATTTCAAGATTTTCGAGGAGACACATATAGTCCCAGAAAATATCTCCAAGTTCATCCTCGAGAAATACTCGATTTCAGCTTTTAAGTTCTTCCTTCATCTCTTCTAACTCTCCATAGATTCACTTCACGAAAGTATCACTTCCATGATAAAAATCTCTATACTCTGAATCACCATTTTTTATAAGATATGGTATACGAGCTTCGGAGAGTGATATGATTTTTTGGAGGAGTGAAAACATAGGTGAATTTTTGGAATTGAGTTATTAATTCGATTATTTCATCATCCCAACTTCCAAATTGAAATAAGAGGAAAGAGTTCATCATGTGTATGGTCATTTCGAGCGAGTATGAGTTGAGTGAGAAACTTAAGTAAAAATAAAGTCATTTCGAGCGAGTCTGAGTCAGCGAAGACGACGAGAAATCTTCCTTTTAATTATAACATTCTTCGGAAAGATCTTTCCAATACGGATTCATCGATTCTATAAGGTAGATTTTCTTTTCTCGACGATAGTTTTTTATTTGTTTTTTTCTTTCTATGGCTCACTCTGGACTTCATCCAGATTCATAGTAGACGAGTTTATTGCAGTTATATCTTGCCGTAAAGGAACCCAATTCCATTTTTCTTCGGTGTTCCAGTAGGCGTCTTTCGAGATTATTCGTCATTCCCACATAGAGGACATGGTTTGATTGATTCGTGAGAATGTAAACTGAGAAAGTATCTGACATAGCTTATTTGGAAGATTTCTCGACAAGCTCGAAATGACTCTTTATTTTTATTTCTTTACAAAAACACTCTTTTCGCCTTCTTTTTCCCCATTTCTACAAGCGTTCACTCGGAAGCAATAGTAACGAGAAATTTCGGATCGGTAATCACTTCACTATTTACACGGACAGAATTCCCAGCGAGAGCATTCTTCACATCACCAGAAGTGGCACAGAATCAGATTTCCTTGAGCAGTTCTCCGATTCCGATGGTCCCTTCTTTCATCTTTCAATTTTCAATTTTCCACTGCTCAATATTGCCAATATCGAGTGGATCATACGATCTCCCATGGTACATCGTGATAATCCGCTGAGCGAGTTCTTCTTTGAGGACATTCGGATGTTCACCCGATTCGAGTCTTTTCTTGATTTCCTTTACTTCCTCGAGGGACGCATCCGTCGTAAGTTCGAAGTAGGAAATGATCAGTTCATCCTTGATCGAGATGAGTTTCTGGTACATACTCTGGGGAGCTTCATCGATCGCGACCGAGTTCGGACTCGTTTTCGACATCTTCTTCCCATCAGAACCAACGAGGAGATCGAACATCATGATATCCTGCTTCTCCTGACCAAAAGCTTCTTGTAGGCGACGACCAGCAAGGAGATTGAAGTATTGCTCGGTCCCACCGAGTTCGACATCAGTTTTGAGTGCTACACTATCATACCCTTGCATGAGTGGATAGAGGAATTCCTGAAGGGAGATACGAACTCCGGCCTTGTATCGCTTCGAGAAATTATCTCGATCGAGCATTTCGGCTACTGAGAAGTTCTTCGCGAGTTCTCCAACTCCTGCGAAATTCACTTTGTCGAGCCAGTCACTATTGTAGACGATAGTGACCTTCGAGAGGTCGAGTACACGAGAAAATTTCTCAATAAAAGCCTTTCCATTCGCACGAGTCTGTTCACGGAGTAGCATCGGCCGTTCAGAATCCTTATCGGACGCATCTCCTATCATCCCCGTCGCATCACCGATGATAATCGTGACCTCATGACCAAGCTCCTGAAACTGGCGAAGCTTCAGAATCGGCACCATATGCCCGAGGTGGATGGTCGTTCCTGAAGGATCTATACCGAGCTTAATCCGGAGTTTGTGTCATCGCTCGAGTCGTTCACGAAGATGCGCTTCGTCAATAATTCGAGCGACTCATTTTTTGAGTAAGGATTCTATTTGGGGATTTTTCATGATATTATTGGGTTAATTTTTTCATAGAACCATCGTACTTCAATATATAGTTTCCATTCTCAAGCGGAGCGCCAGGATAATTATACGAAAGGCTCAGGACTAAGCCTTCACTTCACGATGAGAGAATATTGATACTTGCTCAGCAAGAATCATCGATATCACTTTTGTATTTAGTTCACCATCCCTTACAGCTTGCAAAATGTCGGACGATCTTTCCTTTATAATAAACATTAACTCCCCTCCAATCACCTTCATTACTGTATATTTCATTATAGTCTTTATAATTCTTCAAACTCCAATCAGGATCAATAAATATTTGATTCTGAAATTTTCTCGTCTTGAGATCAAATGAGTATGCTCAGTTTATACTTGTTTGAGTAATCCCTATTTCAAATAATATATCAGAGTTCGTAACTTGCTTGACTTGACCATAATTAAATTCTCGAACGAGTGATGAGTCAAAAGATGTAGCTGGAGTAAAGACTGTATTTTTCGATAGTAGCTTCTTAAGATTCTGTGAACTTAGAAGTTTTGATTCTTGATTTTTACAATCATAATGATATAGAAACAATGAAGCTGAATATGTTATGTAATATCAGTCATGTTTGATGGTATATGGAGACATTGGCACTATATAATATAAACTCGATTTTTTTTTATAAAAATACAGTGTTTCAGACTTTTTACCTTTCACAAAAATCTGTAATCGATTCATGGATGCTCCATCATTTTCCTCACATGCTTGCGTCTTAGTAAGTACTGGGCCTGCAACATCTGCATTTGCAAAGCTCGGAAGCAAGAAGAAAAATAAAATAAAAAGGTGTTTTTTCATAAAAAACTATTTATAACTTATAAATTTTCTAGCAGCTAATACCCGATTTGGAAGTTCATATTCGATAGTTTTTATGCGAGAGCAACCTGGAGGAATAGATCCGGTTTCTGTTGTTTCAAAGACAAGTTTTAGAAGAGTATCACTATGATCGATAATAAGATTTCTAAGTCGTTCATCTCTGAAACTAGAACCGTCTCTATCTTTTAAGGTAAAGGGTTTCGCTACATGATATGCTACCCTTTCGGGCTTTAATAAGGACTTGAGGTTCACTTCGAGATCTGCCACATCAGTAGAATAACACCGTTTCTTCGCCTCCAAAAATTCATCATCTAGTACTGCTAAAAGGTCGTAGTAATAAAGTATGTCACGGCTTGGGTCAACACACATAGGGGGAACGATATGCTCAGACAGTATATCTGCAATATCCATAGTATTTATAGTACTTTATCTATAAGCCCATACTTCAGTGCTTCTTCTGCGGTCATATAGTTGTCTCGATCACAGTCCTTGCGAACCTTGTCGATATCCTGACCTGAGTGTGAGGCGAGGATCTTGTAGAGGACTTCGCCGGTTTTGATGATATGATCTGCGGCAATCTTGATATCCGTCGCCTGGCCCTCCATCCCGCCAAGGGGCTGATGGATCATAATCTCTGAGTGCTTGAGTGCGTATCGTTTCCCCTTCGCACCTCCACAAAGGATGATCGAACCCATCGAAGCCGCGAGTCCGACACAGACCGTGATAACATCTGGTTTGATATGTTGCATCGTATCATAGATAGCGAGTCCCGCCGTGACATGTCAACCTGGAGAGTTCACATAGAGGGTAATCGGTGCTTTCGGATCTGATTTCTCGAGGAAAAGGAACTGTGCGATCACGGTATTCGCGACTGCAGAATCGATCGCATCACCGAGGAAGATAATACGATCCTCGAGGAGTCGTGAGTAGATATCATAGGCACGTTCCTGTCCACCCACCTTATCGATGACGGTAGGGACGAGGAAATCAGAAATTGGTTTTCGAGATTTTTGGATTTTCGGATTTTTGGAGTGTTTAGACATAAGAAAATGGTGAAGGGGTAGAAACGTACAAGTGTGAACTATGCTCGAACAATAGAGAAAGTAACTCATTCTATATCAAGATAATCATGTCTGAAGTATACATAGATTCCAGGTCATTCCCAGAATAACAAATGACCTCCGACAAACTATTCTCTTCTCTAAGTATAGGTATTTCTTGACGAAATTCAAAAGGAATTTTCATTTTGAAAACACTCGCTTTTTCCTAGAATAGTGTCATTCACCTATATGTAGTCTTATGACATTTATCGAAAAAACAAAAAGATTCTTTGAGCCGGTCCACTCAAGAAGACTCGTGTTCTTACGATGACTATTTGTTGCCTTACTTTGGTGAATAAACTGAGTAGCCCATGTTTTCTTTCTAGAAAGATTTACTTACTACTTACTGCAAAAACCTGACTCATTTTGATGGATATTGACTATATACGGATTGTATTTGTGTGGCTATGAAGTAGTGAATTTTTCTGTCAGAAAATGGTGATGGGTTGAGATTGAATGACAAACATCAAACTTTGTATCAAAGAAGTATCTTTCAAAATTTATTCTCATAGACAATAACTATATAGAGTCTCTGTGAACGGGAAAGCTCATTTCTGTTATCAACGAGGGAGTGGAAAGGTGGGGAATTTTAATGTGACAAGTTGTGGAACAATCTGTCCGTTTACTCATTTCCATTTGTTTTACCCTGTATATGATTAGTAGAGTAAACTCTTTTTATATATGAATGTTTATCCTCTTATTTATTATATTTTTCTTTTTTTCAAAATATATTAACGGGAGAATGTTTTTGCATAGAAATATCAGATATCTCAATAAGCTCTCTATATCTAGGGATGTGGTAAGGATACTGATGAGTAAAAATGAAATACTCCAGAATAACTCACTGAATGAAGAAAATAGTAAAATTGAAGAAAAATACAACACCGATATACATATCAATCAAGATATGGGACTACTTCGCATATTATTGACCAGAAATACTGGATTTGGAATAGGACTATTTCTTTTGATGATTTACTCGGTATTGTGATTTCAATTTTTAGATGGAAAACTTGAGTTGAGTTTATTGGTATGACTCAGCTGAACTCTGATTATCATCCAAAAGGTTATAAGTGATGCCTTGGGTGCCTATATCGACTTTACAAAAGAGTTTATAAAAGTGCGTACTTTATGGGAAGTGATCGATAATGCTCCTACTATTCGATGATATGAATCAGGCCATCCTTTTACCATTCAGAAAAATGACATCATCATCGACCATCTCTCCTACGGCTACAACGAAACCAAAGTCTTCTCTGACTTCTCACTTACGATTGCTCGAGGAAAAAAGACCGCTCTCGTTGGCGAGAGTGGAGGAGGGAAGACTACTCTCCTCAAGCTCCTTGCTGGATACCTGCATCCAGATTCGGGAAGTATTTCTATACTTGGAAATACCCTTTCTGAAACGGCTCTGAAAACCTACTATCCACATATCGGATATCTCACACAAGAACCAAGCGTCTTCGATGCAACGATCCGGGAGAATCTGCTATCAGCAGTTTCTGTTGTTTCTGATGTGTCATCCTCCGAAGGTGAATCACTCCCAGGAAATAGCAAGCGATCCTCGGCTATCGCCAAGGATGACAAAAGAAGAGAAAACTCAGAAGAAAAACTTATCCAAGCACTCAAACTCGCCCACTGTGACTTCGTCTTCGACTTAAAGGATGGACTCGATACCGAGATTGGAGAAAGGGGAGTGAGGCTCTCCTGAGGTCAGAAGCAACGACTTGCTATAGCGAAGATATTTCTCAAGAATCCAGAGATAATACTG
>JAYVJC010000027.1:0-9715 GCA_043769645.1 Candidatus Altimarinota bacterium | reverse complement strand
CTGTATCTGCGAAGCCAAATGCTCAGTCACCGGCGGGAGACTATCGAGATGTAGTTATTCTTACCGTTACTGGTAACTTCTAGTCACTCACATCGTTTCCTCGAGTGTGATCCCCCCTTCTCTTACGAGAAGGGGGATTTTTGTTAGTAGGTAGGGTCAACTTAATATAAAAACCTACAGACACTAGTTTTAGTGATATCAACAGACAAGTATTTATATATGAAACGAGAGTTACTTACTAAGAAACTCCCAAAGTAATATATAATTTTTACAAAAAAATCTCCTCTCAAACTCTATCAATATATAGAATTATGGCTTTATAAAGGTATTACTTTAGTTGACATATTATTGTTTTATATATTTTATATATATATTTGACTATTAATATTTTATATGCTAAAATAATTATGCATTGTAATTTTTAACCCAATACACATATGCAAACAAATATTCGTAAGGCTCTTGCCTTTGCTGGGATTGCAACTCTTTCCCTCTCAAGCATGGTTCACGCTTCCCAGATAGGTACTGGAACTATTATATGAGGTGCTACAAGCGCAGTGATCTGGAATGATACATTCCCGGGAACGGCAACTGGTATTGTCAATGGAGTGCTCATAAAAGCTCGTGTTCTTCCTACCTTGGATATGGTCGTATCGACAGGAACCCTCGATCTCGGAAATGTAACGAGTGCTGCTTACTCAACTGGTACCCTTTCTATCGAGCTCGGAACCAATGCAGTCAATGGAGCCTCAGTAACGGCTCGTTCATCGAGTGGTGGACTCACAAACACGACAGATAATTCTGTGCAACTCAACAGCCTCAATACAGATGGTGTTGTGGACAGCTACCGCTTTGCCTCAAATCTCAAGGCAGCAAGTGACTCAACCGTAACTGGATTTACTTCTGCTGCAACGCTTTCTGCAGATGTGTCTGATAATACAACCAATAATACAGTATACACTTCAAATAAGCCACAAGCTCTTTCTACTGGTACTACTAATGATGACTTCGAATTTAGTGTATCGGTTAAGCCAGACGCACAGTCTCCAGCTGGAAACTATACTGATGTCGTCGTTCTTACCGTCACCGGTAACTTCTAATAGACTGATTAAATCAAAAAAGTCTTCCCTTTGTGGGGACTTTTTTTGATTTTTAGATGCTTTTTGGTATAGTAAATCAGTAACTTCCTAATGCTCTACAATATGGTCTGACACTCGAAAATTATTGCTGGTATAGTCGGTATATTTTTTCCACTCATTACTCTCGCTGCAGGAGTAAGTGGTCGTATTGAATTTGGAGTTTCTCCCATTCGGCATGAACTCAAAATCAATCCAGGACAGTCACTCTCTGAAGAAGTAAAGTTTATCAATAATTCTGATGTTCCATATACCCTCTTTCTGACGGTAGAGGATTGTACTCCAGATTCGAACTACGGAACCCCCAAGTGTTCTAAGGTATCTGGTTCAAACTCTGATCCAACCAAACTCTCAAACTGGATAAATATTCCAGGGGTCCAGTCATACACCGTTCCGCCAAAGGGTGAATGGGCAGTTCCTTTTACCCTCAATGCTCCAGCAAATGCGAGTCCTGGATGATATTATGGAGCTATATTCTTCAATAATCCTGGTACCAATGATACAGCTTCAGGAGGAACCGTCGGTCTCATACGACGTATCGGAGTACTCGTGTTGACAGAGGTATCGGGAAATACTATTATACAGCCAAATATAGGACCGATTACGGTTGGATGAGGTGGAAGTGCAGGAGGCAGTGGTCCAGTATGAAATAGTCTATTGCAAAATCTCCTCAAAAATCCCCTAGATACAAAAAATTTACAGGACTTATGAAATATCCTCGTAGAAGAACTTGATCCTTTTGAGAGTGCTCCGGTAGAAGTAGTAAAACCAAAAGGTAGATTTTCTGTAGACTTTCAAGTTCCCATTTCCAATTCCTGAAATACTCACTTCAAACCGAGCGGAAAAATAACTATTATCGATGAAAACGGAAATCAAATGTTAAAGATAGGAAAAGAAACTATAAAAAGTCCCGAGTGAGCTTTTATCGGGGAAAGAATAGTAGACTATATCCCGATCAATGATGAACTTGGAAACATCCTTCCAGGAACTGAGCGAAATTTTCTGGTTCAGTGGCTCGGGTTTCCGTATCAGACGATTGGGGCTGATGGTACCATCGTCATCGAGTACAAGACACCTGATGAGTATTTCTCAAGTATGAATAGTCTCTGAGCTCTCTATCCATGGGAACGCATACGAACCGTCGAAAGGAACCGAGAACTCACGGCCCATATCGAGATCTCCTATATAGACAAAGAGGGAAAAGTGCAAACCTCGAAGTATGAGAAACCGGTCTTTGTTCATTACTTTGAACAAGTAAAATGACTTCACTCTGGTCGAATACTTATATTTCTCCTTCTCGCTTGGTTCTTGTGGATACTTGTATCTCGAAGAAGGGATCGTCAGATCTCAGAATTGGAGGCACGCCTCCTTGATGATGAAGTACAAATAGAAAAAAATACCCGTCGTAAAAATAAGGTTTCCCCATCCATAGAGAGTATCGATGCTTCAGTGCCCGTAGGGACGAGGACGAAAAAGGTACTCAAGGCTAAGGAAGTTGAAGAAAGCCCAACTCCTCGAAAGAGAAGAAAACCTCCTACTGAATAAGAAAAATCCTCACCTCAAAGTGAGGTTTTTAAAAACTAATTAGTTGATGAAGTAAAATTTAATAGTTACACAAAGGTTCACATTAAATTTCCCCTTCCTATAAAATCCAAAGGATTTTGAAGAGTAGATTTATTAATTGTATTTGGTGGACTGTGTGGGATTCGCGGCTCTCCGTCGCCCCCCGACTCTCCTCTTTCTCGAAGTGCTATCCGTAGCACTTCTCTTACGCTCGTTACACTCGCGATCATTCGGATTCTGATCCTACCACCTCAAAATGAAAAAATCAAAAACTCATTCTTTCGAATGAGTTTTTGATTTTTGGTGGTGGACTGGGTGCGATTCGAATGCTCCCCGATGCATTCGTCTCACTCGCTAAAAATGCCAAATTCAATTGGCATTTTTTACGCTCGATTCTCATCCCACCAAACCAAGCCTTGCTTCTTAAAAATCCCTCCCGAGTACGGGAGGGATTTGAGAAATCAAATGGTGGACTGGGTGGGATTCGAACCCACGACCATCGCCTTAAGAGGGCGTTGCTCTACCAACTGAGCTACCAATCCAAGATAATCGAACTCGCACAATGTATAGAAGATTTCTGAAAAATCAAATTTTTTTATAAGAGTTTGTACCGCTTCCTATAGTAGAGAGAAGTCAGCATCTGAAAAATACTGAGAAAAATAATACTACCAGCCAACATAGAACGAAGATCTAGCGTATCTGTAAGATGGGAAAGAGCATCGCGAGAAGACGTAAGGGATGCGATATCTCAGAATATACGAGCGAAACTCACCGTATCCTGAGCGAGGAAGTACTGTCCCCTTGTTTTTGAAGCCAGTGTCTGCATAAGTGGCTCGTCAAGTGTAGCCTTGATCTGTTTTCCATCAATGTCAAGAAAGTATTTCTTCTCCCCGTGAGTATCAGTCGTGTAAAGATCAATGCCCTCAGGATTACCAATCCCTACTACGAAGAGCTGAGTTCCGAGGGCTCTCGTTTCCTCTACAGCTATCTTCGGATCGATCCCTATATTGTAGGTACCATCCGTAAGGAGTATAATAGCCCCATCACGAGATGTACTTCCCGTATAAAACGTATTTGCGAGGAGGAGAGCATCCCCGATCGCCGTCCCAGAAAGTCCTGGAATATTTTGATCAATGGTTTCAGGGCGTATCTGATCCAAAAGAGAACGGATACCGATTGTATCAAAGGTAGGAGGGCTTATTATAAAGGGTTTCCCCGCAAATATGATGAGTCCTATACGATTATGATCCAGTTTTGTGATAAAAGTATCGAGTATTTCCTTCGCCTTTCTGATACGATTCGGAGCTATATCCTCAGCGAGCATCGACTTCGAAATATCAAGCACAATGGTAATATCACGAGGTGAGCGAGTCAGTTCGATAGCATCGAAATGCCACTTAGGTCACGCAAAAAATATAATACCCAAAAGTAATAGGAGAAAGAGAAAAACTTCAGAAAGAATAAAGAGTTTGCTGTGCTTCAGAAAGGATAAGAGGATACGGTTCGGAACCTGGTAAGCCATATCTCCTCTTCTGAATCTAAAAAACATATATCCTATCACGATCACTCATAAAAAAAGAAACTCTGGGAATGTAAAAAATAGCTCTGAAATCATAGGAGTCTTCTAAGATAAGATCTGGAGAATATACCTTCGTGCCTCGATACTTTCCTGATGGCTCAGGATACTGTCATAAGAACCCGTATCGAGGAGAGTGGTCAGGCGGTTAAGGCTTTTATTTTCTGGTTCTGATAGCCTTATTTCTTTTCAGGTCTTTCTGAGTGCACGATCAAGCTTATTCACATCTTCGAAGTATTTGCGAATCAGCAGGGAGAGTTTCTCCGCATATCTCGTATCCGACATATGAATAGCTTCTACCTGACGACGATACCGTTTCTTGAGGGTGATATACTGCTCTGATAGAGTCCGACGCTTGAAAATATACTCTATACCAAGAAAACTGAAAACTAGTCAAAGAATAATCAGAAGACTTCACCCTGCCGATATCACGCTCAAAAAATCGGGAACGCTACTCTCTTCAACAAGAAAAAGTCATGTATCTAGAAGTGGTATATTCATGAGAGTAGTATATAAAAACTCTACTATATAACAAGGGGAAGGACATATTCTAAAGCTCTACCGTAACTCAGGAAAGTGTCTCATATTTTTCATAGGAAAGTATATTTTCTTTATCATATATCGATACTCTATCATATCTCATACTCTCTCTTATGGAACAAACCGTACCAGATCATTGAGAAATGTATAACAGGCAATAAGGATTACCGTCGCTATACAAGTGTTGATAATAATGCTTTTTCCTTTTTTTACTCGTTCTTCATCTCCCGAACTCGTTATATAGTAGTAAGCACCGTAGATGATAAAAAATACTGCTACTGGTCCCGCAAAAAAGAAAGCGAGACTAATAAGTTTTTTCCCAACGGTTGCCACCTCCCCTCATGTCCCAAAGTCACCTCGCGCGATAAGTCGAGACCATATTTCGATAAATCAGAGAAATACCAGGGCAAGACTTCCGTAGAGAAATTTGTTCTTCGCTTTCTTTCGGCGTTCATCATCACCACCACTGACGATAAGACTGTAGGATGCCCACGTAAAAGCGAGAATAGCGATTCCAAAGATAAATACCCGAAGAAAACTTACGAGGTTACCGAATGTTCCACCAGAATTACATATGATATCCATATTCCAGAATCCGAGACAGCTGGAAACATCAGAGAAATTAGGGGGATCAATACTTCCTCCTGCTTTTCCAGGTTGGAAAAAATCATATAAGAGCCCCGGAATATTGAGAAAAAGGAAACCAAGGAGCGCATAGGTAATCTGTTTCTTTTGCGTCTTTATACGGTCTTCACTATCAGAAAAAACAATCATCTTTACCCCGATAATAACGATAAAAATAAGTGCCAGTCCTCCGACTACAATCTTGATGAGTGAAAAAATCTGGGAAGCGAGCATAAGCAACTGGTCTTCTATAGTTGCGTTTGATGTTTTGACTTCGATAAATGGATCTTTCGAAATACCACTAATCGGGAAGGCAAAAATATCTCCAACCATGAAGTAGCAAATGCCAATGATAAGTATGAGGATTTTTACAGAAAACTTCATGGGTTGATTTTATATTCTTTGATTGATTGTATCATATGAGATTTGATAAGAAGTCAACTCTATGAACGGATTAGTCATTCTCGTTGATGAGGTACCCGATATAGTCCTTAGTTTCGATATACCCCATTTTGACGAACCCTTCAGCATGTTTTTTCATACTAATCATACCGTCTTGAGTCCCGAGCTCTATCGTATTTTTGATCTGCTTAAAGTCTCATGTTTTTATAAGGTTTCGAATAGCAGGAGTGACATACATCATTTCTCTGATAGCGAGACGTTCTGGTTTATCGATACGAGGAATCAATCTCTGTGACAGTACTCAAATCAATGAGTCCCCGAGTCGAGTTCGAATTTGATTCTCACTCTCTGATGGGAAAAACTGGATAATACGATTCAGTGTCTGGACACTCCCAGAGGTATGGAGTGTAGAAAAAACAAGGTGTCCCGTCTCAGCAAGTGCAAGTGCGGCTTCCACCGTTTCTGCGTCTCGCATTTCCCCGATCACGACAATATCGGGATCTTCTCGCATGGCCGCTCGAATCGCTTGTGAAAATCAACCCGTATCTCGTCCAACCTCACGCTGGGAAAAAATAGATTTCTTATTTTTAAAGACGAATTCTACAGGATCTTCTATCGTAATAATATGTTCCTTACGACGAATATTTATCGTATCAAGAATTGAGACCATCGTTGTAGACTTCCCACTTCCTGTAGGACCTGTGATGAGAAAGAGTCACTGTCTCGCAGCAAGAATATGTCCAATACTCGAGGGGAGTCCAAGCTCATCGATGGGACGTGCCTTATCTTCGATACGTCGAAGCGCGATTCCGATACGCCCCATAAACATATAGGCATTCCCTCGATATCCTACTCCATCCGTATGAAGGTATCCAAAATCAATCTCCTTATCAGAGTCGAATTTTTTCATTCGAGTCTCTTTATTTCAGAGAAAATGAGCGAGCACTTCTATGAGCAGTTCTCGAGTCACCTTGATATCCTGAGTGGAAGCGAGGAGTTCTCATTCTTTGCGAAATATTACCACCTGATTTTCTTTCAGATGAATATCGGAAGCGTGGATGCTTTGTCATTCTACAAATACAGATTCGAGGATCATACTGCGAGAGGATAATAAAAATTATTTTTTTGTATTGGTCTTATCAACTATTCACCTCTCTTTATCGAGCTCTTTCGAAAAAGTCGTGATAATTTCTTCGATATGTTCGATATCTCTCTCGATCTTAGATGCCTCTTGGAGCGCAACCTTATCAAGTCATTTGAGTTCGTTGATTTGTTCTTTATATCCTTCATCCTCTTTATTTTTTTTATCGAGTGCTTGTTTTGCCTCTTCTTCCAGTCACTTCAGTTTATCTATAGATTCTTCGAGGATTCCGATAGGTGAAGTTTCAAATACTGCAACAGCCTCTGGTTCAGCTTCTGGGACCACTGCAGATATCTCAGGTTCGATGGACGGAGATTCGACTGGAACGATACTCTCAGAAAGAGAAGCAACTGCTAGTGGATCAGATATAGGAGTCACAGCGCTAACTTCATCAAATATACTTGGTTCGATAGCTATTTCACCACCGGAAGTAGTTCATGTATTAGTTCATGGGACAACAGAAGTTCCATCATCCAGTATCATCAGTGGTTCTTCCGCAATATTGAGGATCGGATCTACTATTGTCGGTTCCGAAGCTGAAACGAGTGGCGTACTTTCCATAATAATAATTCCATTTCCTCATCCAATTCCGGAACCTGATCCCCCACTTCCACCACTTCCATCTCCGGACCCTCCACTACCTCATCCTATTCCATCACCAGAACCAGATCAACCTGACCCAGTCCCAGATCAATTTCCAGAACCTGATCCTCCAGCTCCACCACTTCCATCCCCAGACCCTCCACCACCTCATCCTCATCAGTTTTTGACTCATCCAGACTTATCACTAGCAGCAAGAGTATCGGCCTGAAGTTGAGTCACGGAGTTCTCATAGGCTTCATCTTTGAGAATAGCATCGAAAAGTCACATAAAATAAAAGAAAAGTGATAAAACAAGATCAGTCTATCATATATAAAAACAATTTGCAAAAAAAATGAACCTTTTTATACTCCTATCAGATTCTGAGGTTACGAAAAACAGTTATATCAGAAAAGTTCCTTCAATATTTATTTTTATCATTTACTTCCTCTCCTATGGATTTCAAACAAGCGCAAGAAATGCTCAAACTACAGCAACAAGCTCAGAAAATACAAGAAGAGCTCTCTAATACTCATATCGAGGCCGAAGTAGATGGAGTCGTCGTGACCATCGATGGTCAGCTCAAGGTCGTAAAGGTAGACTTCGAAGATAGTAGTATCCTCAAAGATAAAATACGCACAGAGAAAGCAGTACTCGAAGCTATCAACAAAGGTATGAAAAAAGCCCAAGAAATCGCAGCCGACCGTATGAAAGGAGTCATGAGCTCTATGGGACTCAATCTTCCAGGGATGTAGGGACTAAAAATCGAGCTCGGAGATGCTTTCAATTTTTCTCACAGAAATAGAGGTATCAATCTTTCCGGTATAACTTTTCGGAATGATGAGTTCCGTAAATCCGAGTTTGATCGCTTCTTGAATACGACGTTCGAGGAGATATGTATTTTTGATTACTCCCGTCAGTGAAACCTCTCCGAGATAGATACGCCGACCGAGGGGTTTTTCTTTTTTCGAACTGAGAATAGCGGCCAGACACGCGAGATCAATACCAGGCTCTGTCACGGTAAGACCACGGGATACATTGAGATATACATCACTCGATTCAAGCTTCGCATTGGTGAACTTAGTCAGTACTGCAATGAGAAGATCGAGTTTTCCAGCGGTAATACCTCGAGTAGAACGCTTCGGGTAACCAAATTTTGTGTAGGTCGTCAAGGCTTCGATCTCGATAAGGAGAGGACGATTTCCTTCTATCGTGAGAGAAAGGGCTGAACCCGGAAGGGTAAAATTCGCTTGATCGACAAACTCAAGTCCTGGATTGGCGAGATCAACCAATCCGTTTGCTTCCATGCGAAAGAGACCGATAGCATCTGTCGAGCCGAATCGGTTCTTGAAGGATCTCAGGATCCGATAATCATCACTTCGAGATCCCTCGAGAAAGAGTACCACATCAACCAAATGTTCGAGGGATTTCGGTCATGAGATAGAACCATCTTTGGTGACATGCCCGATAAGGAGTATTGATTTCTTAGTCGTCTTCGCAAGTTGCATAAAGGTCTCAGTCATGATACGAATCTGGGAAATACTCCCAGCAGCACCCTCAAGGAGATCACTCGAGAGGACCGATATCGAATCGATGATAATCAGGGCTGCCTCAGTCTCTCGAATAGTCGCGACGATGTCTTCAAATACTCCGGTCGTGAGAATTACTATATGAGCATGGTTTACACCGAGCCTCAGGGCACGAGAAGAAATCTGTCCAAGATGCTCTTCCCCACTCACATAGAGGACATGGATTCATCTTTCTCATTTTTTAACTTCAACTTTTCATCCACTTTCCTTTGTCCCACTCGCATACCACTGACTCATCTGGAGCGCGAGCGTGGATTTGCCAATCCCAGGTTCTCCTGAGAGAAGGATGAGGGATCCGGGAGAAATACCTCCGCCAAGAACTCCATCAAGTTCTCCACTCGTACTCGAAAGTCGATTTTCATATGCCATGACCCCAGTTTCTATCTGTGAGGTTTTACGAGAAACCCCGATTGTTTTTTCTTGTTTCGAAGAAAGTCCTTTCGTTTCTTCGAGAGTATTCCACTCACCACAAGAAGGGCACTTTCCTGTCCATTTGAGTGTGGTCGATTGGCAATTTGTACAGAGTAACATAGGAAGTTAAAAGTTAAAAGTTAAAAGTTAAAAG
>JAYVJC010000026.1:0-47175 GCA_043769645.1 Candidatus Altimarinota bacterium | reverse complement strand
GACTCCAGACCGTTCGACACGCGGATGATATCATCGTCATCGAAGGGGGACAAGTCGTCGAACGAGGAAATCACGAAACACTCTCGAGAGGGGGAGGGACCTACGAGCGAATGCTCGAACTGCAGAGTGGGTTTTAGGTGAGGAGTAGATTCTTGACTGGTAAAATCGTACTTTCTCTCTATACTCGAATTATAATACCTATAACTTGATGAGAGAAAATGAGGATACAATTATTGAGGACAGAGCAAGGAATTTATAAAGCTCATAACTACCCGATTTTGTTTTCGAGAATAGCTCAATGATGTCTATTCGTTTTTTATATTTTTGGAGTTTTTTTTGTGAGTCCTATTTCTGCCGTGGATCAACTTTCGTGTGGGAAGATAGGCTGCTATATCCCTACGAAGGGAAAGATAATTCGTCCACTTTGGAACTTTCGAGAATCTGTGAATTGGTATCGGAGTATCCAAGATGAAGCTTACTCTACCCAGTTTGATTCCATCGCTCAAGAGCTCGTAAAGATTCACACCATACTCGAATCTCATATAGATATCCCTATTCGCCAAGATCTTGATCGTAATGAAAAATACCTTTCAAAGATACTCGCTCAGAAATATCCATATATTACTCAAAAAAAATTTCCAATTCCTACACTTGATACCTCTCATTCATATCAATTTTCACTTCAGAAATATGCTCTTTCATGTGAGATAAGTGCTGCTTCCATACTTGCTACTCGACTCTCGAATAGCATCACAGAAGATAGTTTTATTGAGAAGATAGCAGTATCCGGTAGTATAAATATGGAGGGTGGATTTTGGTGAAATCCAGATGAATGATTTGTCGGAAGTATAGTATGATCACAACGAAAACATACATGATATGGAGTCTATGAATTCCCGATTGCTCAAGTAATGAATACTCTCGGATTCGAGACTGAAATCATCAATGAATCGCAATATAGTGACCGTGGACTTACTCCAATTTCTCATCTTTCAGTACTCCTCACTCATCTGGAGAAGTGACATATGGTAGAACTCTGGGGAGACTGGTGTACGGATGGCCTCTATGAGGATTGAGTCGTCTCTGAGGTCGATATGAGGTTGATTGAGCAATACCATTTTTCAGGGAAAAACCACTGCGATACGACTTACGAAAACCGGAATCTTTCATGGATGACTGCCGATGGAAATCGTATCGATGGACTGATAGGTGAACATGCATTTATACTCCTTGGGTATATTGGGACCCTTGCATATCCGAGCCATGTCATCGTGTGGGATACTGATACTTGACGGCATATATATCCAATAAATGAATGGATGCGCAAGTGGAAATTATTAGATTATAGAAGTTTAATTGTACAAAAATAAATTATTATATACTATGGGGGATATACTTATTTTTCCAAAAAAATGATGTGAAAAATCAGTCTCGATACAATCGATGCACGAGCTCCGAGACACTTGTCTCCGGAAAAAGTCATCGCAGAGACTGAAGCCCTCCATCATCAAATCATACAACTTCAAAACAGTTTCTATGCTTGGAAAAAAAAGTCTATACTGGTGATACTCCAGTGAATGGACGCCTCATGAAAGGATGACGTGGTCCAACAAGTATTTTCAGGAATGAATATCGATGGACTTAGTATTTCTACTTGGAAGCATATAGAAACTTTGCCACTCGAGGAAAGCCTTGATACTCTCTATGGTAAGGTTATCAAGCATGGCCTCATAACGGTCCTGAATCGATCCTACTATGAAGCACTGCTCCTCCCCTCCGTTGTCTGAAGCATCAATTCTAACGCTCTCAAAAAATCCTCTCAAGATATTATTGATTTTGAGAAAAAATTTACTCAGGAAGGAAATATCATTCTCAAGTGCTATCTCCACATTTCTAAAGATACCCAACTCATACGGCTAGCCGAACGACTCCGAGCACAAGAGAAGATTCTGAAACACACCCCGAGCGATCTGGAATCTCGAAGAAACTGGGATGTGTATATGAAGGTATACGAAACCGTTTTCGAAAGCACAGATACTTTCTTTGCCCCATGGTCTATCATCCCGAGTGATGATCACTGGTACAAAGTCTACCAAATGACCAAACTCCTTTTCCATTTTCTTAACTCTCTTCCTATGAAACGGCCTACTCTTCTCTCACCAGTATCTCTTCTTGCACCACACAAGGATAAAAATCCTCCAACGGATAAAGTGAAAAAAGAACCAAAATGAGCTTCCGTAAAATCAGAGAAAAAACAAGCAGAGAAAGCTGCGAAGAAACTCGCGAAAGAAAAAGCAAAGGCTGAAAAAAAAGCGACTAAGGCCGCGAAGAAACTCGCCGCAAAAAAAGAGAAGGAAGCGAAGAAACTCGCAAAAGCCGTTCGAAAGGCTGCTCATAAAAATGCGAATGCCGCGAAGAAACTCGCCGCAAAAAGAGAGAAGAAAATGCCAGCAAAAAAGCCAGTAGCAAAAGCTCCTGCTAAACCTACTCCTCAAAAAGCACCAGTCAAAAAAACTCCTACTAAGAAATCATTATCTAAATCTCCAGTAAAATCAGTGGTTGCGACAGCAGCAAAAGTACCTGCTCCAGTGGCAACTATCGCTTCTCAAAAAGTTCCATCAAAACCAGCTCCAAAAGCTCTAGCAAAAAGTTCTCCAGCAAAAAACCAGTTGTAAAAACTCCAGTAAAGCCAGCTCCAATGGCTCCCATAAAAAAATAATCAAACTATCCCTCTCCTCACCGAGAGGGATTTTTTTCTTTGAGGAGCTTTGCGAGAAGTCGGAATATCTTTTCTTCATATCGGGCGAAGCGCTCGTTTTCGATAATCCATCCGGTTTGAGATTCATAATCGATAATGGCGACCTTATCTGCATATATAAGCTTCGTAATATTATCATCGAACTCATCAAAAACTTTCGGAATTGCGATCACTTCTCGATTTGGATTGCTAGATCTATTTTTCTGCTGTCGTTC
Organism: Candidatus Altimarinota bacterium; assembly: GCA_043769645.1. Classification (GTDB taxonomy): domain Bacteria; phylum Patescibacteriota; class Gracilibacteria; order BD1-5; family UBA2023; genus JAYUDN01. Next base: position 44,202 of record JAYVJC010000026.1, on the reverse strand, counting down.
GCTCGTGATGACTATTCTCTCGAGCTCTTTCTTCTTTTGAAAGGCCTCGTAGCTATCTGGGGTATAGAGACTCTTGCCAGCGTACTCAGTTCGAGATGAGCTATATCGATAGTAGATACCTCCTCGAGGTAGGGTATCAAGAAGATCCTGATGGATAGACCGAATCCCATCAACTCCTTCCTTGGTTGAAAGTATAGGTGCGTCTCCTTGTTTTAGAAAGAGCGTTTCGAGCTCTGGGACGACTTGTTTCGCGAGTTCATTCAGTTGTTTGAGTTTTTCGAGGAGTTTCTTCGGAGAAGTCGTGTGGTAGTAGTATCGTTTCCCATCAAGGTATGACTTTTCGACAAATCCCTCAGATTCGAGTGATTGTATGGTTTTATAGGCCATAGGTCGATGAATCTGGTTTTTCTCGGCAATCTCACTCATTGTGATATAGGGATGTTCGAGGAGGGTCAGATAGACCCTTCTCTCGTATTCATTGAGTCCGATCCGTTCCAGAAGATGGAGGTATTTTTTCATATATTCTCTATATTCTATAAAGTGTACTCTAAAAAGTACACTTTGAGTATATCGGTTTTCCTCATTGAGTAAAGAAAATCGAGAAGGAAGTCTAGTTTTCTCTACAGAATGTTACTTTCTTTGCGATGAAGATGAGGGCTGCTCTAGAATAGGAAAGTATTTTTATGACCTATTCTTTTATGGAAGCACTTACCCTGGATCAGAAGATTCGTATCGGGAAAATTTTTGACAGCACCATGAAGACGCTTCCGATTACTGGAGATCAGGTTGATCAGATTCTCTCCCTTCCATATTCTAAAACTCCAGTAGAAGAAATACAAAAAGATACCTTTATCCGCATTGCTCTACTCTTGAGAATGATACGTCATCTTGAGCAACTCTGGGTAGTAAGTGGATCCGAAATCACATACAGAAGTGAAGAAGCAATTGTTCGATGGTTCAAAAGTAAAAATCAGCTCACTGAGTATCGTGAACCTATTATAGTAATGCAAGAGAATCCTGAAAGATGGCTTCCATTCCTCGATGAATACTTGGATTTCGAAGAGAAAAATTGACAATAATAATTTTCTAAATATTATGAAAATATGTTCAATCTCATAAAATCATCTTGGCATCATACCTTTACCTCACGGTGTGGTATTCTGTCGTAGATATTTGTTAAAATAGTCTTCTTCAAATCCCCCGTGAGTGTAAAAACTTATGGGGGATTTTTTTATTTTTTCTCAAACGAAAAATGTATATCTACTTTAAATCAAAACAAACTTGGCAGAATATCTGGCACCACTTCCTCTCGCATCGGCGGTAAACTTTTTTATGTTATCCTGAATTTGATTCAGGATCTCTCCAAAAAACTATCCGCCAGAAGAGGCGGATTTTATTATCTCATTTTTTATGAATATGAAAACATCACAAACACTGAGTCTCGGTATTGCTTCTTCTATGCCGAATATAGATATGACAAGAGAACTATTTCTCCAATATTATGGCATAGCGCTACCTTCTCGAACTTCAAAGGTTCTGGTCTGAGAAAATAGCATTAAGATAGTGCTCCTCTGAGTTGATAGCTTGGTACAGCGAGTCATGAGCTGAGATATATTTCTCGGAATCGCTGGAAGAGGACAATTGATAGAATCTTTCGGAAAACAAGGAAAAATCCCTCTTGAAGGTATGACACAGTTTGGATATCGAGATGACGGATACCGATCACTTCAACCTGTCTTTGAACTTGTCGGAGACGGTTATGGGGAAAAATGATTCGAAGACGCGAATAAATTTTGATTTCGGAAAACTGGAGAAACTGAGGAAATACAGTGAAGAAAGATACCACTCTATACTGTACCGTTTTCTATCGATAACCGATGAGTCAATGATGTTATTACTGACGAAGATTTCCCAGTATGAATCACTTCGATGCGGGTCATGCGAAAAAATCCTCAAGCCAGAAGAATCGTAAAGGATATTTCGGATCGTGTGAGTGATCTCTACAATACTTCCTGATACTATCGAAACGCGTATCCAAGAGGTTAATTGATTCAAATATGTCCCTTATAAAATACTTCACATCTTGGTGGAATATCCCTCTTCCTCATTGGCGGATATTTTAGTGAATCTTTTTACTTGAATCTGTCAGAGAGGAATCTTTGACAGATTTTTTTATTCCTTTTTTAATTTTATTCTATGAAAACCTTATCCGCATTTCTCCTCAAAGGAGAACACACCATCAGACAAAACAAGAATCTCAATGAAGCCTCAGCAATGAGGCTCGAGAAGCTCGCACAGTCTCTCCATAAGTGAGACAGAACAAGTATCGAACTCACTACTGGTATGTGACTCTCGAAAGACTGATTTCCTCAGAGGCTTCCTGCAATAGCAGTCCCGACACTCCGTGTCATGGAGAGACTCGACGCACTTTGAGTACATGATCATCGATATACGCTCTATCAAGCAAGAGAATTTCTTATAACTGAGCAGTGAATTACTCCTAAAGAGGCAATATGAATCTCGAATCATATGGAATGATATATTCGTGAGTATATCAGAGTCCACTATCTCCATCTCGAAAAGCGTATTGATTTCCAGTTCGATAAAAAAATAGAGAGAGATGAGTTCGAGAAAGTAAAAGAATCTTTGAGAGTTTCTGATTCTCCTGATATACAAAAAATAATAGCTTACGCTATGAGTAAAGGTCGAGATAATGAGAGTGCTATTTCTTACGCCGCAGCGAATATAGTTTGTAATCTCTATGCCTGAAAGGCTCATCACATAGTTATCGGATGAGAAAAAGAACGTCCATTTTTTCGACTAGGACAAGCTTATGAAGTCTCCATACCAGATCGCCCGCAGAGTATTTTTCTCATACAAAGTACCTGACATATTCCTCCTTACTATCCAAAAATAGGAGAAGAGCCATATTTTGATTGTGATTGAAACCCTGTGGCATGACTTGAAGTACCTATAAATAAGCATATCACTTATGATCAATCTATATTATAACCTTTTTTAACTATGAAACCAAATCCAATAATCTGAATTCTTTGAGGTATGTGACCATATGCATCACTACGAGCCTATAAGATACTTCTTGATATATCGAAATCATTTTCAGACTGACGAGCCAATCACGACTTTCCTCATATTCTACTCGATAATATTCCAGTGAGAGCACTGATTGATGGCCCAACTAATGAGTCTCAGACAGTCAGTCAGGTTCGAAGTGAGAATATGAGACTTATAGAAGCATGAGCCAATATCATCCTTATGGCATGCAATACGATGCACCTTTACTCCGATACAATTTATAATAATTATGAGAAAAATGATATATGTTTCCTCTCGCTGGTATGAGAAACACAGAAATATATACAGAGTCTTTGATATAAGAAAATATGAATTCTCTGATCTGAGAGGACACTTAATTCTGAGCTCTATAAAGAAGGTTTTCATCAATCTGGTATCGATACCTATGTTCCAGAAAGAGAGCAGAGAAAAATCCTTAATCATATCATAGATACAGTAATTGGATGAGAGAATTTGCAGAGTGATGATATTGCCTCTATTCTTATAATGATCAAGAGTTGTAGAGATGCTTGATGTGAATCAATACTCCTTGCCTGTACAGAATTACCAATAGCATGTATATGAATCGATTCGAGTATTCCTCTTTTTGATCCATTAGAGATTACTCTGAGGAAGGCTTGTGAGCTGTATTACGGAAAGCATTCGTTTGCCTTTCCATAAGTTTTCTCTATATTATAATCTATAAATTTACTGTATGAAAAAAATCATTACCGGTATCAAATCCACTGGCTCATCCCTCCACCTCGGGAATCTTATGGGAGCAGTGCTTCCATTTGAGAAAGTTGCAAAAGGGAATGATGCTGCTATATTTATCGCCGACCTTCACTCGCTCACGAGTGTGAAAGATGGGAAGACTCTCCGTGAACAAACCCTTGAAATCGCTATCGAATATCTCGCGATTTATGGAGTCGATACGCCAATTACGATCTTCCGTCAATCCGATATTCATGATATCACGAAGCTCATGTGGATCCTCACGAATGTGACCCCATTTTCCTTAATGGCGAGAGCACACAGTTACAAAGATTTTACTCAACACAAGGAATTTCTCATAGATAACCTTGCTAATGCAAGAGGACATATTGAGATGTATGAACTATTTGAAAGTGAATTCCGATCCTCATTGAGCCAGAATATACAAGATTATATGAAGAAAGTCAGAAATGAGCGTGATCATTATGAGATCGAATTAAAAAAATCTATTGATTCCTTTGAGAATAATCTGAACATGGGAACTTTCAACTATCCGATACTCATGGCGGCGGATATTATCGGCTATGATATCGATGCAGTACCAGTCGGGAAAGACCAGATACAACACCTCGAAATGACACGAGATATTGCGAGAGCGTTCAATAAGACGTATGGAACAGAAGTATTCCGAGAACCAGAAGCTATCATCGAAGAAGCAGTCGCAACTCTGCCAGGTATCGATGGACGTAAGATGTCGAAGAGCTATGATAACTTCATAGGAGTATTCGATGATGAGAATACGATGAAGAAGCGTGTGATGTCGATCGTGACAGATTCTCTCGGGATGGACGATGTGAAAGATCCTGACACATGCAATGTATTTGCACTCATCAAGGTATTTGGTACATCTGAAGAAGTTGCTATGATTCGACAGAAGTATCTCGCTCCGAATATCGGATTTGGTTATGGTCATGCGAAGGTGGCTCTTCTCGAAATACTTCAAAAATACCTTGCACCCTATCGCGAAACTCGTGCAAAACTCCTACAAGATATCCCATTCGTCGAAGCGAAGCTCGCAGAGTGAGCCCGGATCATGAATAATCGACTCGAGGCGAAGATGAAGGTAGTGAAGAGGGTGGTGGGGGTGAACTAGACAAATATATATTATATTGATTTATATTAAAAAGTATATATTATTCTCCTATAATCTTTCATGATTAAATCCTTAACAAATATGAGTACACTACAAACACTCGACTGAGTATATAAAGTTATAGATTGAGTAGATCACTTTTTGCCTAAAGGCGCCAGTAGAGCACTTAGCCCAAATCAACTATTCCAGAGTCAAGCCTCAGCACTTTTATGGTTATCTAGTGCTTCGGCAGGAAGATTTTATACTATGCTTGAACAAATAAAAAATGGACCTATTGAGTGTGTTTTTGGAAACGAAAACAATAGAAAGTGAAAAGTGAATCTTTTTTTACTAGATTTGGCCTTTTGTAAAAAATATTTCCGTTGGACCCAGGAAGATGAGCAGGCACTCTTATTTGGTATGTATGCATATACAATAGTAGATCAGACAGATGCTTATGAGGCATTTCAAAAGATACTTGATGGAACTGAACAACTTGTAGATTGAGTAATTTCAGATCTTAAGAATACTGAAGTAGCAAGAAGAGCGCAAATAGAGTTAAAATGGAGAAGAAGATGAGAAGGAGTAAGGCAAAAAATAGTAAAAATAAGAAGCCTTTTTTCTGCCTTATAATTTCTTAGGTTATGTGAGTATTTTCATTTCTTTCACCCCGGAAAGTGTTCGATCAGAAACTGCTAGATCTTTTCCAAGCCCGATGAATCTCGGAGGATGCATTTATCTATTTTTTGCGGAGTTATCGTATAGATAATCCGTACCAAATTGTCCGTATCGATAGAGATGCATTTACTTTTGCCCCAGACGGAACGGCTCAGGACTATTTCGAGTATCTTGCATGAAGATTCGAGCTCATACAAAAATATGAAACCATCAGTATAGAAAAAATGCTCGGAAAGAAGGATACTATTTTTAATCCGACGATCTGATGAAAAAAACGAATCGAAGATGTATGTGAATTTCTCATTGCTGAGTGAATAAAAAATCCACTCTCATATATTGCCGACGGACACTATCTCTATCATTTTTTTGATACTTCGAAAGCGCTCGATCGAGTGAAAGAGAAATACTATTTCCTAAAAGATTGCTCAATATTCCAAGGGAAGATATCGGATATGATGTCTTTCGTATTGAACACTACCTATGTGACCTCTCTCAAGCGTATACAGGAAGAAATATACATTCTCGAAGAGTGCCAACTCACGAGTATTTCTTCCAGAATGTGAATCGTTTCTGATGTATAGATAAGTGAAGAGAAAAGCTTGGATTATTCATAAAATATAACATCTCGAAAGACAAAAGAGATGCCTTTCTTCAGAAAAATTTCCTAGAATTTTTCCCCTATATGTATACTCTAGCTGAGTGTGAAAAAAGGATAGCTGAACTTTCATAATTCTTCTATTATCGAGTTTTATAAACCTGCTTTTATATTGTCTTGGATTTTTCTTTTCTCTTTCGAAGGGAGTTTTTACAATGATTGAGCTTTATTCTCATAATTTTTATGTATGGCTTCTCCAACTTCGTGACCGATCACCAAAGATGCTATCGACCTTCTTACTAGCGATCATGCCCAGGTACATAAACTCTTTAAACAATACCAGAAACTTATCAAAGATAAGGGAAGTGGTACGATGAAACAAGATCTTGCCGAAATTATCTGTAAGGAACTCACGGTTCATATGGCCTTGGAAGAAGAGTTATTTTATCCTCCTGTACGCCGAGCCCTTAAAGATGATGGTATGCTTGATGAGGCACAGGTAGAACATAACTCAGCAAAGACGCTTATCTGAGAAATCAAATCTATGGACCCAAAAGATGATTTCTACGATGCTAAAGTCGTCGTACTCTGTGAGTATATCGAGCATCATGTGAAGGAAGAAGAGGAAGACATGTTTCCGAAAGTCAGAGCAAAAAGTGGATTTGATCTGGAGGAAATGTCAAAAAAAATGATACTTCGCAAAGCAGAACTCATGGAGGGAAAGCAATCAATTATGTATATCATCAAGAAAAGTATAGGTAAGTAGCAGAGTTCCAAAGGCTTAATAGATAGATTTTCTTGTATAAAAAATGACCTCAAGAGAGGTCATTTTTCGAAATACGTAGTTATACTTGTTCTTGATCGAGTTTTTCTTTCGCTTCAGCATGAGTCACCGGTCGACCGATATACATGAGTTTCACCATTCCTATGGCAATAAACCAATACACCAGCATAGCGAGGAGAGTACTCCATTCGAATACACTTCCTTCCATGACAGGATTTGGGAATACGTATTGAAATGGCTCTGTGAAAATGGCAGTCATACTATATATCATCTGTGTAAAACCAGCATTGGGATTGGCTTGGAGAAAACGGAAAATAAAACGTAAGAGCAGGAATATTTCTAATATAGATGTGAAATACCAGATGAATTGTGTGATATGAAGTATCTTTTTTTCACGTGCGCCCGATTCAAGAACTGTATCCATAGAGAGTAGGATTAAATAATATGTTTCTTAGCAATTTTATTTTATGAATAATTTTTTTATAAGCAAGAAGTTCGCTCTCGAGAAAGAATGAGCAGGATAGAAGGTGAAGTATATTCTCGATTTTCATGGAAAACATATAGGTACTACGCCTTCTGTTTTTATCCTTAACATATTAGAAGGATTGACTCGAAAGCGACTTAGTATATATTGATTATATCTTACGGATTCGGAATTCTGAATAACTATAATCCTTTCGCACTATGGAACTCTTCCCTAAAAAATATGATCTTCTCCTCTGAAAAATTTCCCTGAATGTATATGGTATACTTCTCGTAAGCTTATGAATATATGGGAGTAGTTTAGAATATATGGTGGGGAAGACAAAACAGTGAATACTCCATTCCTATGAAGGGAATCAAGCACTTTTTCTTATCTGGGGGACGGTACTTATTCTCTGTACTCCGCTTTGACTCGTTTTTTCTAGTAAGAAATATGCTCTTCTCTGGACTCTATTTTGTCTGTTGTGATGACTTGCACTTTCCGCTCTTTCATTCTTCGTTCCCTAGTAACTTGCATCTAAAACTCACAGTTTGTATGGAAGTTTGAGATGTATTTCGAAAAAAAATTGAAATAGCATGATGACTTATTCTTATACTAACTAGCAGCAAAATGAATTTTGAATATTTATACTTTGAATATGCTTCACCTCAGTTTTCCTAATATCTCTCATAAGTCTCGCTATCTTGAAATGGTCGAAGAATGGAAGGCGTTTGAAATCCCAACCAGTCCATGAGCCCTTTTTCTTGGCGGTTCATTCGAATCATTTCTCGATATTACCACAACATATGTGACGGCTAATCCCAAATGAATTAATAGCACTCTTTTTTTCTTCATGGATGATGAGACTATCCTCGGAGCGATACAAATCCGTCATCAAATCGATCATCCGAATACGAGTCCTGAAGGAGCATGAGGAGGGCATATTGGCTATGGCCTCAGACCTTCAGCGAGAGGGAAGGGACTTGCTCGAGAGATGCTCAAGCTCTGACTCCAAGAAGCTCACAATCTTGGTATAGAGAAAGTACTCATTTCTGCTTATGAAGATAATATTGCTTCATGGAAGACGATTGAGTCTTGTGGAGGAGTCTTCTTCAAAACCCTTCCCAAGGAAAGGAGAATATTAAAATTATACTGGATATAGCTAGGCAAATAGATGTTTTCTCTGTTCATCCGTGAGTTGTTGCATATAAAGCTGAAGATTTGCCTTTGAAGGATCGATACCTCGGTTTTGGAGTTCTTCTCTATAGACTGGCATAAGTTGATCACGGACTTTTCTATTTGCCTTTCAGGACTTATTCGGCTGTGTCATGAAGAGGAGAAGACAATATACGAGTGCATCACTCGAAATTTCATCGATTTCACCCACTCGAAGCACTGACACAGCGACTGAGCGGACCCCGCCAATAGAATTCTTTAATGCCGAGCAGGTTCGAAGATTTATTCGTTGCTCTTCCATTTTTTGAGTGAGATGTTCTTTCTTTCGGGCAAAGGTACGAAGTGTTTCCGTCAGAGTTCAGCAGCTTTGACGGAAGTGCATTTGTTGTTTTTCTGATACTGCCTCAAGTACCGCTACTACCCGTATAAGCGATGAGATGCGAAGGGCTTTTGATTGATGTATCATATCTCTCTCTTGAGTAAGTCTTACTGCACGGGCTCGTTGATTTTTCGCTTCTTCTTTTCACCATTTAACTTCATCCCATCAAATTGGGTATATCCTCACTTTATGGAAGGGATTTTCATGTCGGTCGAGCACATGTTCTAATTCCCACATGTACATTCAGGGTTCTTGCATATTCGATAAAATATGAATTAATAATAATATGTCAATTCTATATCATTTCTATTTTGATTTTTTTCGATTTAAAATATAGTCAATTCATCCTATTATTCCCTCCTATGAACAATTCTAAAGTTATCTACTTGAAGGACTACACTGTTCCTGCATTTCTCGTCGACACTATTTTTCTTGATTTTGATCTCTATGATACCGAGACGATTGTGAAAAGTCGCGTCGTGTATTATCGGAATCCTCAGTCTCAAGGTCCCAATATCCTCGAGCTCAATGCAGAGTCACTCGAGCTCTTAAATATAGCTCTGGATGGGAAAATCCTCACTGAGAATGAGTATACTCTTACTCCAGAGAGACTCACTATTGAGAATCCGCCAGAGCGTTTTACTCTCGAAATAGAGACCAGGATCCATCCCGAAACCAACACGTCACTGGAGGGACTCTATGTTTCAGGTGGGAAATATGCGACGCAGTGTGAGGCACAGGGATTTCGGCGGATGACCTACTACCCAGATCGACCTGATGTGATGGCAAAATTTATGACTCGAATCACGGCCGATACTTCAAAATATCCAGTTCTCCTGTCGAATGGAAACCTTATAGATTCGTGAGTATTTGAAGATAATAGACACTTTGTAGTTTGGGAGGATCCATTTCGGAAGCCCGCCTATCTCTTCGCTCTGGTTGCCGGGAATCTCGAATACATCGAAGACCACTTTACGACGATGTCTGGACGCGAAGTGACCCTACGAATATTCACTGAACATCATCATATTCCGAAATGTGGATTTGCTATGGAATCACTCAAACGCGCGATGAAATGGGATGAAGAGCGATATGGTCTCGAGTATGATCTCGATATTTTTATGATCGTCGCGGTTGATGACTTCAACTCTGGGGCTATGGAAAATAAAGGGCTCAACATCTTCAATGCGGCCCTTGTTTTCGCGACCCCTGAGTCCGCTACGGATCGAGACTATATCTATATCGAACGAGTGATCGCTCATGAGTATTTCCACAACTGGACGGGAGATCGGGTCACCTGTCGTGACTGGTTCCAGCTTTCCCTCAAAGAGGGCCTTACGGTCTATCGAGATAGCGAGTTTACCGCTGATATGCACTCGAGGAGTGTGAAGCGTATCGAAGATGTGAGGTACCTCCGAGATAGCCAATTCCGCGAGGATGCAAGCCCGATGGCACATCCGATACGTCCGGCATTTTTCGAAGAAATCCGGAATTTCTATACCGTAACCGTTTATGAAAAGGGTTCGGAAGTAGTGAGAATGTATGAGACGATCCTCGGGCGTGATGGATTTCGAAAGGGGATGGATCTCTACTTCCAGAGGCATGATGGTCAGGCAGTCACGACCGAAGACTTCCTTGCCGCTATGGCTGATGCAAATGAGAGAGACCTCTCACAGTTTTCTACCTGGTATAATCAGGCGGGTACTCCTATCGTCGATGTGAGTTCATCGTATGATGCCGAAGCCAAAACCTATACGCTTCACTTCGTACAATCATGTCCTCCGACTTCAGAATGCCAAGAGAAGAAACCTTTTATCATCCCGATAAAAATGGGACTTATTTCCAGGTCTACTGGAAAGGATATCAGTCCTCATAATGAAAAAGTAGAACATACTGATACTATTATCCTTACTGAAAGAGAGGAAACATTTATATTTTCTAGTGTTTCTGAAGAGGTTATCCCTTCTCTTCTTCGTGATTTCTCAGCACCAGTTCGGTTGAACTATATCTATTCCCATGATGAATATGCGTTTCTTATGGCGCATGATAGCGATGACTTCAACCGATATGAAGCTTCTCAGAAGTTCGCAACCGAAATCCTTCTTTCAGCTCTGCGAAAGCATAGCCTCGAAATTCCTGAGAGTTTCTTTCAGGCTTTTTCGGCTATCCTCTCAAATGCTACACTTGACCCTTCTCTCAAAGCTGAGACTTTGATGCTTCCGAGCGAAGGATACCTGTTCGGACTTCTCGGAGATCATATAGATCCCGTTGAGATTCATATGCTTCGTGAATCCTTTCTCTTAACGCTTTCAGAAAGATTTCGGGATCAATTTCAATCAGTATATACAAGTTTGAATGTCCGTCGTCCCTATCAAGTACTCGCGCGAGATATTGGGGAGAGAAAACTCAAAAACCTCTGCCTTCACTATCTTTCTTACGCGGATGAAAACATCGTGTATGAGCAATTTGTTACGAGTAATAATATGACCGATACCTTTTCGGCACTTGCTCTCCTTTCCAACCTCGATACCTCTCTTCGGAAAAAAACCATAGAGAGCTTTTTCGAAACCTGGAAAGATGATGCAAATGTCATGAATAAGTGGTTCTCGGTACAGGCGACTTCCTCACTTCCTTCGACGCTTGAAGCTCTGAAGGAGCTCAAAAACCACCCCTCTTTTGATATGAAAAATCCGAACAAAGTACGTTCACTCTACTATGGATTCGCGATGAGTAATCCCGTTTGTTTTCATGCAGTTGACGGGAGTGGATATCAGTGGGTGGCGGATGGAGTACTCGAGCTTGATACCTTTAACTCGCAGGTCGCTGGTCGGCTCGCGAAATCACTCGTCAACTGGAGACTCCTGGAACCGATTCGATCTGATCTATTGCGAAAGGAACTCGAACGAATCCTCCAAACTGAGTGACTTTCTCCAGATACGAGTGAGGTTGTGAGAAAGGCATTGGAATTGTAATTTAAGAAAATAGGATAAAGTTCTAGAAAATTACTATGTTTATGAAAACGATTATAATCGACATCGCCCCATCTTCTACTTCAGGAGAAGAACTCGAATATCGGATGTCCGAGCTCGAGTCTCTCGTATCGACGTATGGAGGAGCGACGATTGTAAAACGCGTGCAGAAACGGGATACTCCAGACTATCGAACCTTTATCTGAAGCGGAAAACTCGATGAGCTTATTATTCTCTGAAGTGAACTCGGAGCCGAGCTGCTTATCGTCGGAAATATTCTCAAACCAGCCCAGATCTGGAATATCAATGAACACCTTCGAAAACAGAAATCAAAAATGAAAGCCTGGGATCGAGTAGATCTTATCCTGAAGATTTTTTCTCTTCATGCTGAGAGTCCAGAGTCTCGGCTCCAGATCGAACTCGCTGCCATCAAGCATATGGGACCACGTATTTTCGGTATGGGGATGGAGCTTTCTCGTCAGTGAGGTGGTTCGAAAAATGCGAAGGGACAGGGAGAGACAAATACAGAAATCATGAAACGACATCTGAGAGAAAAGGAGCTCTTTCTCCAGAAGAAGCTCGAAACCTACCAAAAAACGAGAGCTCTCCATCGAGCTTCCCGGAAACGCAAGTGATTCCCGACGGTTGGTATTGTCGGTTATACCAATGCTGGGAAGTCAACACTCATGAATGTACTCACCAAAAAATGAGTACTCGCCGAAGATAAGCTCTTCGTGACTCTTGGCACCCATGTTGGAAAAATGTGGATCGAGGATTCACCTTGAGAAAATGATTCTATTATTTGAGACGTTACGAAATATTGATCGAGTGATGTGATCCCTCAAGAATCCAGCAAGACTTTATATACTGAGCTCAAGAAACAGGTGGCATCATGAAAAGAAGTACTTATCAACGATACTATTGGATTTATTCGGGATCTGCCGCCAGATCTTATCGTCGCATTTCGATCGACCCTTGAAGATTCGATAGAAAGCGATCTTCTCCTTCATGTTATCGATGCTTCAGATCCTCGAGTAGATGAAAAAATTCATCTTGTAAATAGTATTCTGGATGAGATAGGAGCTACACAGTATCGACAGTATGTTTTCAATAAAATTGATCAGATTTCCTCTGAAGCATGTGAAGAGCTGCAAGAAAGGTACATGAAATATCAGCCTATTTTTCTTTCGGCATGAACTATAAGAGGTATTGATACACTTAAGTCGAATATCTCCTCTTTCTTTTATCATACTTAGGTAATTTCCCTACTTACTCTTTTGCAAGATGGATAACTTCTACTTTCCCGACTCGTTTATCTATTGAGATAATACTTTTATATCCCAAGTATCATGCAGTGATCCAGATCTCTGGAGTTTGACTAAGTGCTAATCATCCCGTATTGAAAGTGATTCCATCACTATCCATTCGGATTATTATAATATCTCAAGATCCATTTTGAGCAGCATTCGATGATCCTGTCCATACGAGTTCTTGGATTTTATACTGGGGATCATTGTCAAAGAAAGGGAAAGGAGTAGATACAGTAGAAAGTATTTCTGAAGCTCCGGAATAGTATACTGTAGTCATACCACCTGTTATTCTTTTATCAAAGGTGATTTCGATATGATCAGTTATTTTTCCATCACGTAGTGGCATCTTACCGAGGAATATATTGGAATTCTCTCACTGGAGTTCATCAGCAATAAGATTAACAATGCGGTCTGACTTTTGTTTTTCGGTTTGACTATTGTTACTAAAGAGAGTAGTCGCATAAAAAAAGAGTCATATAAGTAATACTACAATCATTATCTCGACCAATGTAAAGCCATTTTTATCTATTTTGGTAAGCGAGAGTTGAAATTTACTATTCATAATCTATACTTTATGCTGTATAGTATACTTTTTAAATCCTTATCTGCAATATTTTATGAAAAAATTTCTTTTTCTGTTTCTGATTTTTTCTGTTTCTTCTCTCTCAGCAGCGTCGTGAGATTCTGGAAGTACTGCACCCTCACCTGCAGTACCATCTGTTCCTATGGATACGTCAACTTCGAGTTCTCTGCGTATAAAAGATATTATTTCAAAAGATCTTATCTCACTCTCACTTATATTTGAAGAGAAGGTTCAAGTAGATACGGTAAAAGTTAAAGTTGTGAAACAGTCAGATAATTCTTCGGTTGAAATCGGAGAGATCAAAGCAGAAAAAGATGCAAAAAATGCAGATACGGTAAAAGTTATGTTTACAAGTGATCTAGAATGAAGTACGAGTTATAAGCTTACTGTAATATCTGCAACTTCAGAATCGGGAAAAAATATCAAAGAATGAGTAGACGCCATCCGAGAATTTGCTACTCCTATCAAACCCCCTGTTGCTGTTCCTGCGAAGAGCCCCAAAGAATCCACTATGACTCTGAATGCTCCTGACAATGCAAACGCAGTACTCTCGACTCAGTCTGCAGTACCAACTCCGGCGAAAGTGAATGTAGCTCCACCTATCGCACCGAAGAAGATTGAGCTGTCAGAGGCTTCCTCTCTTCCTGTGACTGGTATGAATCCGTTTTTTCTCCTCATTATTGCTCTCCCCGTTGCCTTCCTTTTTCTCGTAAAAAGAAAACAGGTATAAAATTATAACATTGATTTTTTCTCTTTATACGATATCCTAAGCTGAGTAAAAATTACTCAGCTTTTTTGGTGACTTGAGTTCTTATTTTGATCCTTATTATGAAAAAACCTATCGATTTTACTCTTCTATTTATTGTTCTCTGAATGCTTGTATTCGGATTTATGATGATCAGCTCAGTCAGCGTATACCCTTCATATAAAGTGACGAATTACCTGGTTAGTAAGGGAATAATTGCAGAAGCATACAATTACTTTTATTTTCTTAGAACCTTTAAGTATACCGGTATCGGTCTCATCATTCTCGTGTTTTTTATAAAATTTCCTTACCATTTTCTCGAAAAGTATGCCAACCAAATTTTGGGGTTTTCCTTGCTTCTTCTCGTCTCAGTTTTAGTTATTGGTGTTGAACTTAATGGGGCAAAGTGATGGATCAATATTCCATGAATCTCATTTTCTCTCCAACCAGTCGAGTTTGCTAAGGTAGGACTGATTGTATTCATGGCAGCCTATCTGAAGAAGTTTCGTTATAAGATACAAGAATTCCAATCCTGATTTTTGAAATTTTGCCTCTATCCTGGTATAGTTTTATGTCTCCTTGCTTTGCAACCTGATTTTGGATCTATACTTATTATTGCTCCCGTTATAATCGCACTCTACTTTGTCGGAGGAGGAAATATGAAATATATTGTTATTTCGATTTTTATAGCTACTCTCGGAGCGAGTGCTATCTACTGACTTGGAAAAATATGAGATAGTAAATTGAGCTATATTTCTGGACGAATCGATAACTTTCTCAGATCAAGCCATGAAATCATAGAGAAATCGAATCCCGACGGAAAGGACTATCAAATAAAACAGGGATTGATTGCTATCGGAAGTGGGGGTTTTGGTGGACTGGGCTTTGGCAATTCGATACAGAAATTCTGATATCTTCCAGAAGTCCAGGGAGACTTTATTTTCTCTGTTATCGTTGAAGAACTTGGATTTATGTGAGGCTTTATATTAGTATGCTGCTATCTCATACTGGTATTTCGTATTTTCATGATTGCTCGTAATACGAAGGATATTTTTGCGAAGAATCTTGCATTTGGAATCGGGAGTCTCCTCATAGTTCAAACTTTTATCAATCTCGGAGTCAACCTCAATATCATACCACTTACCGGAGTCACTCTCCCCCTTATTAGTTACGGTGGGTCTTCATTGATATCATTTATGATTGCCTTCGGAATAGTTCTCAATATCTCTCGAACGGTTGAAAAGACAGACGTCTCCCTCTATGAGACTTTTTCCTCCAAAAGAAAAGTGATGCGGACATAATATATGCTTTCTGACTATGGCTTTGATTTTATACGAATTCCTCTTATGCTTAGAAAGTAAGGGTATAATTTTTGGATACCGAAAAAAAGCGTAAAAGATCCCCAATTTTTATATCGACTTTGTGGCGATACTCACTGATTCTATCCCCATAGCAGTACGGATTCTCCTATAGTGAGGAGGTAGACTATACGTCTTGATGCTCGATAACATTGTTGAGATAGTTTCCATTCTCATCGGCTTCTTGCCAACTAATAGCATTTACCGGACATGCAGCAATAGAGTCATCCACATCATTTCATTCGTAACTATCACATACTCGAACTCGTGAGAGCCCTTGATCATCGAGCATGAATATATTTCACGAGATAGCCGTGCATGCACTACAGCCAATGCACGTAGAATTGACATGTGGTTTTCTCATTTTACTTCTGAGAGTATGGACTTTGGATTGATCGATTGACATACGAAAATTATTCTAAATAAAGTTTGCATATATTATGTATTTCTCTAATATACGCAAGAAATTTATATGCAACTATGTCTGGATTTTTACGATGGGTTCGATTCGAGATTCTTCTGAGAGTATTGATTGTTCTCCTACCCTTTACCACAGTCCTTTCGATATTTACGAAAGAAAAACTGGGTATTCCCTGAGTAACCTACTATAAAGAAATCCTTATCATACTCCTTGCGCTGTGGGTAATCTATCTCCATGTAAGAAAAAAAGTGAGAATTCAGATTACGGGATTTGATATTCTTATCCTCCTCTATATTTTCTATTTAGTGGGAGTGAGTATATCGACTACATGATTGACAGGTATTTTTTACTGATGAAGGTATGATTTCGAGTTTCTTATTCTTTTTCTGGTCGTGTTGCATGGATCAAAATTCTTGGAAGAAAAACTTTCTTTTTATTTCAAGCTTTTCCTTATTTCTTGAGGTATAGCTCTCTTTTTCGGAATTCTTGTTCGATTTGTTTTTACCGAAGACTCCCTGCTTTTTCTTGGATTCTCTGGAAATCCATCGGCTTGGCAATTTGGGGGGTCAGTTCCGATATTTCACGGAGTTGATGGTGCCAATGTTCGACGGTTTCAGGGTATATTTGATGGTCCGAATACGATGGGAGCTTTTCTTCTTCTCTACATTGGGTCACTTGTATTCTACTTCCGTTCGAAAAAGGATTGGTATTTTATCATTGGGATGATTATATTTGGGCTTGTAGGTCTCATAGCACTTACCCAATCAAGGAGTGCATTAGTAGGATTGATAGTTTCGATTACTGTAGTCTCTCTCCTTTTTATTCGAATTCTTTGGAGAAAATATCATTGGCAAATACTCACTATCGGGATTTGCTTTCTAATCCTTATCTGAGTATTTCTTATCAAGTATGCTTCGAGTAGTACTGTACTTCTTGAGCGTAGTGGTTCATCGAAAGGCCACTTTGAGCGTATGATGACCGGGATTGAGCGGTTCGAATCAGCGCCATTTGGCCAGGGGCTTGGTTCTTCGGGTCCTGGTTATCGCTACGTTCTAGATCTTTGAGGACGCAGTCGAGAAGAAGTGGAATCGCTTGATCGTTTTTATATACCTGAGAGTTGGTATGTACAACAACTCGTAGAATGAGGTATTTTTGGAGCTGGAGTTTTTGGTTTCCTCTTCCTCTTCATTTTGATTTCCCTCTATCGATCGAGTCCGATCTGGTTTGCTACCTTTCTTTCTCTCTGTATAATGAATCTCTTCCTTCATACTTTTGAGTCTTCGACGATTTCACTTTTGTTATTTCTTTTTTCTGGACTTACCCTCGGAACCTATCATTTTCGAGACTTTCTTATTCCTTATGCCCCAAAGAAATAGTACTATTCATATTTTTTATGGTTCTCGCCTCGTAAGAGAGAAGGGTGTAGATATCCTTATAGATGCTATATGAGTAACTTTGACAAAAAAAGATCTACCGTATTCAGTAGTATGGACTATTGCATCAGATGGTCCATTTCAAGAAAAGATTATCGCACTAACAAAACTCTACCCCGGAAAGGTTATATATCTAGGTCGGCTTTCTCCCGTTGAAATGGCAGAGCAGTTTCGAAAAGCAGATATTTTTTTCATGCCTTCTAGATTTCTCGAAACCTTTGGACTTACAGCTCTCGAGTCCCTGGCCTCTCATACACTAGTTGTAGGTTTTCATAAAGGTGGACTCATCCCATTTATCCCAAAAACTCTTGCTCTTGATCCTGATTCTCCTGTGTCCTCTTTGCTCACGATACTTTCGAATTTTCAATCCTGATCAAAATCTGTAGATGTGACTGCATACTGAAAAATAGAATGGCGAAAAAAACTCGTAGAAATCTTCCGAGATACATCGAGGGTCCTCATCCTTCATGATTACTTTGACCTGATAGGGTGAGCAGAATACTATGTTATGGACATAGAACGGGATCTTTCAGAAAGTGGATTTCTTGTTTATCGCTATGGACATACATGAAAGACTACAGTTGCAAAAAGAAGATGGCTGTTTTTGAATTCGATTTTTGCTTTCGGAAGGGGACTGGCACTTCGAAAGATACTCGAAACCACTAAACCCCAGGCTATCTGGATGCACTCTATACTCAGATATATCTGATACTGGTGAGTACGAGAAGTCAGTCGATACGTCAGAAAGAATCCGGAAACTCGAGTGTTTCTGTCCCATCATGATATTGGACTCATCGCACCCTTTCCGCAGGATGTCACTGATGAAATCCAGATACCGACTGATTCCTCCCTGAGAAATTTTTTTTTCGGACTTTCCCTTTCCAAGAAAATACCAGCTTTTTTAAAGTGGTGCTACATTTCCTTATTGCGAAAGGCGTTCCCAAAGGATATGACCCATATTATATTTTCCCCTTTTCTTGAAAAGCATATTCAGTCTCATTTCGAAGGGGCTCAAGTGATAATATTTCCTCATTCCTACGATGAGACTATTTTTCATCGTTAGTCGATTCCACAATTCCAGACGACCATCTGAGATTCTGGATTGAGGGATTGGAGTTTTATATTCAGGAGTTCTTCGTGTTCCATGCGTATAGTATCGAGAACATGCTCTATATCTGCTATGGATTCTACATGGACAAGTTGAGTTCGATACTCTTTGACTCCTGGGAAGCCATGAAGGTATTGGACGAGGTGTTTACGAGCTTCCATCATTCACTTTCGCTCCTTCCATTTCCAGAGGAGTTCTCCATGAAATTTCATCGTTTCTAGTATTTCTCGGAGAGTAGGTTCATAGTTTCCGGGGAGAAAGCACCAGGGGTTTCCAAAAGCTGCCCGCCCGATCATAAATCAGTCGAGGCTCTCAAGTTCTCAAGTTCTCAAGTTCTCAAGGGGTGCCCCTCATTCTTTATAGAACTTTGAGTTTTCAACTTGTAATTGAAGCCCCTCAGGAATACGAATTTTTTGAAGTCAGTTTTCATAACTCGTAACGTCTCCATTTCCAAGAACTGGAATCGAAAGGTGTTGTTTGAGTTCATAAATTCCTGTAAAATCTGCCCTCCCAGTGAAGGCTTGTTTATAAGTTCTCCCATGGACTGTGATAAGATTGGCACCCGCATTTTCGAGACCTTTACAGAATTCTATGAGAAGACTATGGTTTTCCCAACCAAGTCGAGTTTTTACAGAAATAGGGATGTTTACGGCCTTTGACATGGCTTCCACGATCTGAAATGCGGTATCCCGATTGATCATGAGGCTCGAACCATGGCCACTTTTGACGACTTTCTTTGCTGGACAACCCATATTGATATCGATACCTGTGATACCATATCCTTCGATTATCTTTGCCGCTTCTGCAAACTTTATGGGATCTTTTCCAAATATTTGGATAATAAGTGGATACTCAGAAGCATCGTGGGTGAGAGCTTTTCTTTGCAGGTCTTTCGAATGAACCAGTCCATCTGCCGAATAAAATTCACTAAAAACTACTGTTTCTGGTGCGATTTTTTTCACAACTTGACGAAAGGGGCTGTCAGAATATCCATCCATAGGCGCGAGGGCGGAGATGGGTCATCGAGATGCGAGTTCTTTCCAGAAATTTTTATTCATATATAAGAGTATTGAGATTAGAACGAGAGGGGGATAAACATAAAGAGGTATTGTATCTCTATTCGTTCGATCGAGTATTGTCTCCCTGATACTTATTTTCTAGCAGTGTATAGTATTTTTCTATCTGTCAATGCTAATAATTGGCTTTTTCTTGGGACTTCTGCTATGCTTATTATATATCAAATACAAATAAAATATTTCTATGCCTCAATCACAGAAAACTCAAAAGGATGATGCCCGAATGCTCCTTACTCGATCTCATGGGTACAATAGTAAGCTCCGGGCGCTCGTACTCCTCGATGTGAGTACTCCAGAAATTCGTGAGTTTCTCGAGAAAACTTGAAAGAGTCTCAATATAGGCTTTATCGAATCGACGGGCAGTGCAGAAGAAAAAGCTCAATATATCGGGTATGATGCGTTTCTGACTGATGGCATTTCTTCGAATCTAGATATTTTAGCTCTGGTTCATGCTCTCGTTGTACCCATACTTCCGCTAGAGAATGCTTTCTCCCCGAATTTTTTAGAATTTGATCCGATGAAATTTACCGGGAATGCCTTCCTATTCGAAAAAACAGATATCTACCATATATTCGAAAAACTTATACGCTATCTCGAAAATATTCGCTACAGTGGTGATAAGCGAACTCTTATGGAAAATCTAAAAAAGACATTTTAGGAGAATATGCGTAGGTAAACAATCAAGGAAAAATATGAATACTGATCCTCATAAAATAATGAGAATCTTTCTTGGGTTTGCTACATATATTATCTTAAAATAGTTGAATTTCTGAGGGTTTCATCGGGGTAGAATATTTTTTTCTACCTCTACTCGTCTAAAACTTAGAGATGCCTGAAGTAAAGCTAATCCTATATACTCGGAAAATTAGTCGAAAGAATATATAAGAATGAGGTATTTAAAAGGCATGTCTTAAAGATAGGATGAATTACATAGCCATCATTTTCTTTCCCCCGAGTAGTTTATCGACAAAGAGGACACCATCAAGGTGATCGATCTCATGCTGGACGATGCGAGCTGCAAGATCCGTGAGCTTGAGGGCGTATTTTTTCCCTTCAATATCAAGAAATGAGAGCTTGACCCAGAGCCACCGTTCTACATCGCCACTCTCTCCTGGGACGGAGAGACATCATTCTTTATCGATACATTTTTCTACGGAGTGTTCGATAATTTCGGGATTGATCATGGCGATTGTTCTATAGGTTTCATCATCATAGTCCTTCATCAGAGATACCACGATGATACGCTTATTGATACCAATCTGGGGAGCTGCCAGTCAGACGCCGCCATTTTCCGGATTTTTGATGTACTTGAGCATATCTTGGACGGTATCACTATATTGTTTCAGTTCTCTTGGAAGAACTTCAGAACTTCGTTCGCGAAGCACCTCATTCTCGCGACCGGTTTCGATATGAAGTTTTGGCATAAAAAAGGAGTTAAGTAAGTTTTTTTTTTCGTATCTTGCTCAAGAATTTTGAGTGGATAATATACTTGAATACTAGCAAGATTTCTATAAAATTCAAGTATGAATTCATGGTAGAGGAATTCTCTGATGCTTCCAGCCAGTGTTTTAATACTTTATACCTCGCTCATTTGTCCACACTATAAGATAACCATACCTATGCTTTCATTTTTTCGCAAGCTGATCCCATTAGATAGCCCCCTCCGTCGAAGCTACCACTACTTTCGTGGTTGGATAGCTTTTCATCTCTCTGGGGATCCTGCAGATGATATGATTGTCATAGGCGTCACTGGAACGAAAGGGAAGACTACCACGACAAATCTCATCGCCCAGGGACTTCAGATGTCTGGGAAAAAAGTTGCCATGTTCTCGACGGTCAACATGATGATCGATGGAAAATTTTCTGATAATAATCTGAAGATGACTTCTCCAAGTCCGTTTGATCTCTGGAAATTCCTCAATCAAGCGAAGGAAGCAGGATGCGAATATGCAGTAATTGAAACTTCATCGCATGCCCTCTATTACCATCGGGTACTGGGTCTCCGGTATGATATCGCCGTCCTTACCAATATCTCTCAGGACCATCTCGATCTCCATAAAACTATGGAAAATTATGTGGCGACGAAGCTTCTTCTCTTTAAAAATCTCTACAAATATGGAGTCCGCAGGGATGTAAAAAAAGTGAGTGTGATCAATATCGATTCCTCATACTCGAGTGAATTTCTTTCGAAAGACATCGTGACCGATGCTCTCTATACCTATGGATTTTCTCGAAGTGCTCAGATTCGTGCTGATGAGATTGATTCCCATGCTGATTCTATGAGCTTTCGAGTGACTATTCCTTCCAATCAATTTATACTTCACACGAAACTGAGATGAGAGTTCAATATTCTCAATATTTTGGCAGCTATTTCTGTCCTGATGTCTCAGAAGGTTGAGATTCCTGTGATTCAGAAACTTATCGAATCAGTGGATGGTATCCCTGGAAGACTCGAAGAGGTGCAAAATACTCGAGGGGCTTTTATCTTTGTGGATTATGCCCATACGGAAGACTCTCTCGAGAATGTCCTCCAGACTCTCAAAAAAATCGAGGGCGAGCATCGTATTATTACTATTTTTGGAGCGACCGGAGATCGAGATAAGAGTAAACGACCCAAAATGGGAAGAGTTGTAGATAGGCTTTCTGATATGATCATCCTTACAGACGATGATACCTATACAGAGGACTCGCTATCGATCATACGTGATGTTTCCCTCGGCATCAATCGTAAAGAAGGCGATACTTTTTGGATTATTCCTTCTCGCGAAGATGCGATTCGTACCGCTATGATTATGCTGAGAAAATGAGATATTGTTCTTCTTGCTGGCAAATGAGCTGAATCAGTCCAGGTTACTCAGAAAGGAGCTATTCCTTGGAACGACAAGAAAGTAGTAGAGAAAATACTTATGGAAATCGAGAGTCAGGTAATATTGTAGAGTAATTATAGTAGTGAAATAGATTTTTTTAAATGTGAATTCTATTCGAGGGCCTAATTTTTTTTGATAACTGCCCACACTCGTAGGTTGGCAATTCATCGAAATTCATCAATTCGTCACAGATTGGGATTATATTGATTTGTTGACTGTTCATGCAGTACCGAAAAATTCTCCTTTCCATCCTCAATATCTCCGGTAAATCTTCATCCCTCCATAATTCTCTCTTGTTCCATTGCTCGAAGATACATTCTGTCGACTTCTTTTACCGTATCTCACTTAATATGTTGAATAAGTGTATTGTAAGCCTGAACCAATTCTCATGAAGTCCAGTTAGTACGAATATATAGCCTTCTTTTGAGATGAGAACTTTCGTTTCACTCTATAGGAACTTTTTGTAGTTCTTCTAAAAGTAATCTTCCATTTCTTATGATGGGACTTTTTGTTATAGAAGTATTATTACTTCTTGATCAAGTCATTCCACTCGATTCTACTGATACAAACATATGATTTATTTATGATAAAATAAAAAACTCCTCCAGTTTTGCTGGAGGAGAGGTGCATATATTCTAGATGAATTCTAAACTATATAAATCTACCCTTCAGCAATTGCAGAAAGAAGAAATAGTAAGTAAAGAATGATGAGAATCGAAGGATCATATTATTTAGCAGGTTTGGTTTTTGGAGCGACTGGAGTAATAGTATGGAACGTATCATCTTTGTCAATATTTTTTTTGTACCGTATGTATTCTAAGACAATGAGTTGTAGTATGGCCGCTGTAGGAACTGCCAAGATGATCCCGAGGATACCGCCGAGGATTCCTCATGCAAGCATCACCACGAAAACAAAGAGGGGAGAGAGGTCTAGGGATTTACTCATGATATATGGCACGAGCACATTGTTCTCTACCTGCTGCATAATGGTATAGAAAATCAGGATAGTGATACCAACCTCCCATGAGAATCCAAGACCGACCACGAGCGCTGGTATCAGAGCGATGATCGGTCCGATATACGGGATAAATTCCATAATTCCCGCAATCATAGCGAGCGACCATACCTTTCCACTTGATACCCCAAATATTCACTCGATCACGGTGAGCCCGATGAGAACGATCGTAAAAATACAAAGCCCAAGAATCATCTGACCACGAAGCCAATGATGGATGATAGTTTGTACGGCATGAAAGTGTTTCTTGATATAGCGTGAGGAAGTAACAGGGACAAGATCGAGGAGGAGCTGACCGAGTCGTTTTCGCTCCATAGCCATCAAGAAGGTCATAATAGCTATAAAGACCGTCTGGGTTACTACACTTCCTACATTCCCGATAATCGAAAATCCTCAGGTAGTAATCGTGGAAACCTGATTACTAATAAACGTCTGTATAGCTCCAGCATTTGACTTGATAAAGTTGAGTACTTGCTCCAAATTTACTCTTCCCATCAGAAAGTTCAATACATGTTCAATATAAGGATTGAAATGTAGGGAATTAACATTTTTGAGACTGATAGCTGTCTGGAGCGTTGTGAGCCATTCCGTGAGCTTGCCAATACCTTGACTGATATATTCGACAAAAATCGGAAGAATATTCGATACTACTACTGTAATAGCAAAGAATGCACAGAGATAAATCAAAGAAAGAGTAATCCATGGACGAACATGATACTTTTCTCAGGCTTCTATGGCTCCATGGAGCATGAGTGTCAGGAGTCCAGAAATACAAAATATAAATACCACAGCCTCAAGCGTGTAGAGCAGGTATAATGTGATGGCAACTAATAAAAGTATACCAATTTTTTCTATCCAATCGAGCAGTGATTCATTATTCATAAAAAAATGGTAAATACGCTTCTACTATAAAAAAAAAATCTTTTTTTCAAAAGATTTTTTAATGAAAGATGCTTTCTATGAGAGATTGAAATATATTTTTCTTTTCCCTATTGTTTTCATCTACCAGGGCCGTATTTATTTCTTCTATCTGTGAATCGATTTCAGAAAATAGTCCAGTATAATAATCACTCACTAGTCGGTTACTCTTGTTATCAAACGCATCATACCGTTTGATAAGGGAGCTACGAAATATGAGAAGCGCAGACTTTTGATCATTGAGATCAGGGTAGTTTTTTCGTATTTCTCGAAAACTTTTCTTATCTCTCGGTTGAAGAAATTTTATTATCCCTTCATCAAGAGTTTTGATAATATCTCTTTTTTCTTGAATTTTATTCCTCCGTTCATCCTTGTCGCGAGTATCAGTAGCACTTCTTGAGTCCTCTGTAATCTTTGAAATACTTCATCCATGAGCTGTTTCCTCTTTTCTTTCAAGAAACGATCCTGTCCCATCTTCTGTTAACAGAGAACCACTTGCTATCTTTGGAGCATCAATTTTTCCAACCCCGAATACGATCATTCAGCTACCTCAATACTTGATAGGATCAATTTTTTCAGCTCACGCAAAGGTCACTCCTGATCAGAGAGCTAAAAAACTGAGGATACTAAGTAATGATATTCTTACATATACAAACATATATGGAACTTACTCACTTTCTGATAAAATGCAAATAATGGATGCAAAGATTGTGTGAGTATTTAGAGGTTATTCCTCCGAATGATAAGTTTTCCATTCTTAGAGTCTACCAAAGAGCAAAGAACCTCATTATAATAAAGAAAATAGCTTCCCTCATTTTGGATATGAGGAGAGGAAATAGTGACCCCATTTTGGATATTTCGGTACTCCTCTAAAGAGAGATGTATTTTTCCGATTGATGGAAATAGAAAATCAGACGAAAGCGAGGTAAGATGATCAAAATTTTCTAGACTTTGTGCTTGTTCTTTCCTCAGCCTGATATCTGACAGTGTTACTATTTCGATTCGATCGAGAGAAGTTACATAGCCCACATTCGTTCCAAAGTATTCACCTATAATAGGAGCGAGGGAACGTATATAGGTGCCACTTGAGACAAGAACTTCGATATCGATATTTGGAAGGTCTATGTTATGTACTATGACCTCGTAGATCTCGATACTTCTCCTTGAGAGGATAAAGTCCTTACCATCACGAGCAAGGTCATACGCTCTCTTTCCCCCGATGAGCAGGGCGCTATATTTCGGAGGAATTTGCGAAGTTTGGGAAAGGAGGAAATCTCGGAGACTCAAAGGAGAAATATTTTCTCGCAGGCTTTCAGTATAGTTTTTTAGTGTATGCACCTCACTTCAGAGATCAAGTGTATCCGTGCTTCCATCGATTCGGATGGTTACACGATAGCGTTTCTTAGCTCACTCGAGAAGTGGAATGAGCTTAGTACTATTCTCAGTAGCTATGAGAAGGCATCCAGTCGCTAGCGGATCAAGTGTGCCTGTGTGTCACAGCTTTTTTATTCCGAGAATCTTTCTGCATCTTTTGAGAACTTCGAAACTTGTACATCCAAGGGGTTTATCGATCAGATAAAACATAGAGCGAGAACAAACTTAATAATTATATCCTTGATTTTTTCGGAATTATTCTAACTCGGGGTAATTTGCACTTTTTGGATGATCGAAGAGTCTCGGTTTATATATCCAAGAAAGTTCGCCAATACTTGGGATAACACTTTCTGGATTCTCTTTGAATATATTGAAGTATCAGAAACTGAGGAGTACTTTCCCGAGAACATCTCATCGTTTGATAAAATGAGCATTCTCATCGAGTTCACTGGTACACGTACGAAAGCAGGATCGAGAATCTGCTGAATTCGTACGATTATCCCCCATCACCCAATACATTTCCTCAGGAACTACGAAAGTATTTTTTTCTACATACGGAGGCAAATAGGTCTGTCCAGAGTTTGTGGCTGATAGATAAGGTTCTCAGAGCGTGGTAAAGGTAGAACTATTTCGTTTCTTTATGGAGACGAACCCATTTTCAATCTGGATGGTATCTCCGGGGAGTCAGATAATACGTTTGATATAATATTCTCGGTTCTTATCTACATGAGGCGTAAGTACGATCACATCACCTCGTTTTGGTCAAGCAAACCCCAGTGGAATCTTTGCAAGCGTCGATTCAAAAAATTTTCCTATAGCCTGATCGAGACTACTGGTTCCTGTAGGATGATAAAAAATATAGCGCATATCGAAGTATGAAAACTTATCGACGAGAATATATTCTTTATCGTGATAGCTCGCTTCCATAGAGCTTCCATTGATTCGAAATGGGGTGATAATAATCCATCGGATCAAGAGTACAATCAAAAGAATAACGACAATATCTCTCAGAAATGATATAAATTCACTCAGAGCATTATTTGATTCGATGATTTCTTCTTGTATTTGGATTTCAGAGTCTTGAGTCATAGAGAAGAGGAAAGATTCTATAAATAAAGGAATGGACGTTCTGAAGCTGAGTAAGAAGACACTTGACTGATACTAATTCTGTACTTTCGACTACGAATTCAAATTGATTGGTTCGATGATTTTTATCTATGATTCACTACTATGCACCATGGCAGTTTTTATACTTCTTTCCACTTCCGCAAGGGCAGGGTTCATTTCTTCAGACAGCGGCAACTCCAGGTCCGTTGGACTCTTGTGTAGGCTTGATTTTTGTATCACCATTTCCTCCGAGGAGAATCTTGTGAGTGACGGATTCAATCTCTGGGGTTGTATTTCAGAGAAATCCAGCGATGGCTCATTCTTGATATTTAGCCAGGAGTAACTCTTCGAGCCTGATCGTATCTATAGATTCACTTGGTTTCGCTGTCAGGAGACCCTTGATAATACGATGTTCGATATCTCAGATAAGCGTGATGAATTTTTCATAGGCACGTTCTTTGTAGATCATCAGGGGATTTTTCTGTGCATATCCTTCAAAGGCCACTTCTTCACGAAGGTGCGCCATAGCATCTATATGGTTCATCCAGAGTTCATCGATAGTTGCGAGCGTAAGCGAACGTTCGAAGTTCGAAAACTCATCTTCGGTTCCAGTATTTCTGAGGCTTTCTATCTTTCCCTGAAGGAGGCTCGAAAGCGTAGATTCGACTTCCTCCCAGTTCGTCGCATTTCCGAGGGTATCGGTATTGGCAAGGGAAGACTCGACGAAGTGATTTATGTCCTCGATGAGATGTATGATATCTTCATCATCGATACTTTGGGTAATTTTTGCTTCTTTGACACTACCCGTGATCCTCTTGAGTTGATTCGAAAGCATACGAAGGACCTCATCGTGGATATCTCCTCCAACCAGTATTTTGTTTCGTCGAGCATAGATAGCAAGACGGTGATGATTGAGAACATCATCATATTCTAGGATATGCTTTCGCATATCGAAATTTCGGCCTTCGACTTGTTTCTGGATCGTGGTGATATTATTGGCAAGCATCTTACTCTCGACGAGCGGATCTCCTTCGGGATGACCCTCAAAGTTTGCAAGAATGGCGAAGAGCTTGTTCCCTCCGAAGATTCGCATGATATCATCCTGAGGTGAGAGCATAAACTGTGAAAGACCAGGATCTCCTTGACGACCACTTCGTCCACGAAGCTGATTGTCAATTCTACGTGTTTCATGTTTTTCGGTCCCTATGACATAGAGTCCACCAAGAGGATAGACTTGATTGCCCGCAGTTCCTGTTATAGTGACTTCTCCCGTCAGGGTTCGAACACGTTCATCGATCTTGATATCGGTTCCTCGTCCCGCCATATTGGTTGCGATAGTGATAGCTCCATAGGTTCCCGCTTTCGCGATAATCTCTGCTTCGCGAGAATCTTGCTTCGCATTGAGGACTTCATGAGGAGTTCTACTCTGAGTGAGGAGCTCGGAGAGGTATTCACTTTTCGCGACAGAAACAGTACCGACGAGGACCGGTTGTCCTTTCTTATGGAGTTCATTGATAAGCTTGACTATATAGGCAAATTTTCCTTTTTCTGTTCGAAAGAGGATATCCCCGCGATCATTTCTCCGCATTGGCTTATTCGTCGGGATAGAGATCACCTCGAGTCGGTAGATTTTATAGAACTCCTCTTCTTCAGTTTTGGCAGTTCCGGTCATCCCTGAGAGCTTTCGGTAGAGACGAAAATAGTTCTGGAAAGTTATAGAAGCGAGGGTTTTTGACTCTTGTTGAATCGTGACGTTTTCCTTCGCTTCGATCGCTTGGTGGAGGCCATCGGAGTATCTTCGACCCGCGAGTACTCGACCCGTATGCTCGTCGATGATATAGACTTCTTCATTGCGCACCAGGTAGTCGACATCACGTTTGTAAACCGTATTAGCCTTGAGTGCATTCTCGATATGATGGAGGTCATTGTAGTGCTGACTCACATAGATATTGTCCACACCGAGAAAGGCTTCAACAGCTTGGATCCCATCTTCCGTTAGGGTTGCGGTTTTTTGTTTTTCGTCGATCTTATAGTGCTTTTCGCTTTCGAGCTTTCGAGCCATCGCGGCGAATTTGACATACTTGGTCGTCGGTTCACTATCAGGGGCTGATATGATGAGAGGTGTACGAGCCTCATCAACCAAGATAGAGTCAACCTCATCGATGATCGCATAGAGGAGAGGCCCCATCACCTTTCGCTCGAGGCTTGGAGCCATATTGTCTCTGAGGTAGTCGAATCCGAGTTCATTATTTGTCGCGTAGACAATCGAACGACCATATTGCTCTTTCTTCTCGCTTGGAGTCTGTCCGTGGACGACGATTCCAGTTGTCAAGCCCAGGGTCGAGTAGATGATTCCCATTTCTTTGGCATCACGTGATGCGAGATAGTCATTGACTGTGACGATATGGACCGGTACTCCGGTCAGAGCATTGAGGTAGGCCGCAATAGTTGCTACAAGGGTTTTCCCTTCTCCCGTGCGCATCTCTGAGATATTCCCATCATGAAGGGCCATCGCCCCGATGAGTTGGACATCGTAGGGGATCATATTCCAGACGATTTTTTTCTCACCCCCGATATCGAACTCCTTATCGTAGATGAGTTCACAAGCTCGACGATGGAGCGCGATCGCTTCATATTTGATAGATTCGAGAAGCTCTCGGATCTTCACATAGTCAGTGTCTTCACGATAATCGAGTTCCGAAAAGAGTGACTGAAACTCATGTGTTTTCGCCTGAACTTGTTCGATCGAGGTGATCTCATTTTGGAATCGGGATTCTATAGTTTTGATGGATTCGAGTTCTTTCTGGTACTGTCGGAGTTTTTTTTCACTGGGATCTCAGAATATTCGGGTAAATATGGACATACTTTTGGTAGCAGTTTGAAGGATAAAATTCGAAAAATAGAGAAAAAATATAGGATACTTTTTTCATAAAATCTCGGTTATTGTATGGAAAAATTGCTTTTTTCCAATTTCTATTCGTGAAAAAGGAATGAATGGCATTGACGAGAGTATAATTTAGTGAAAAGAATATTTTATAAATTTAGTATTGAGAGTATATTCAAAGTATTTACTGATATTACTTCATTTTAAGTGATCGACAATATCCCAAGAAAGGAAATATAATATTATTGAAACCATTTTACGAAGAAATTAGCAACTATTTTTTTATGAACCAAGTGTTAGTGTCAGTTTTTCCATTTACTGTATGTATCGAGCAGAAACTTTGAGCACTAAGAAATGCTACTGCACGGCAAGTTACGGATATCATAGGGGTTTCTTTTATTTGACTTCGAAGACACTTGGAGGTGGGGATAGATTACCATAAAAATCCTCATCCCAAAAAGCCGAACGCAGCAGAGATAACTTTTACCATACAAGGAGTGCGTCGCCTTCTCGAACTTATCGAAAACCCTCCTCAGAATATATCTCAGGAAGGTAACTGAAATCCTCAAAAGAGAAAGATAAACAAGGTAGTCTCTTCTGATCATACGCTTGACGCACTGAGCGAAAAGTATAGATTTGGTCGATATTATTGGTCGCGCGCGAGGAGCCTCCGACCTGATTACTTTGGATGATGAGGAGGAACTAGAGTTACTCCCTATGTTAAGGTAGAGTATTTATCATTAGCGTTGGAGCTTATTCAGTCATTGAAACAACAAGAGCACCTAAATGTTCGCGATGGTGTACTATGAGAGAAACGTATTCGGAAACGAGTATAAAAAATCCTCCCGAGTGTTCGGGAGGATTTTGTTTGTAAAAGATCCTAGAATAATTGCAGGATGATATTGACTATAATATAATTTAGTGAAAAAATATTTGATAATTCATCAAAATTCGCTATTATTTTTTAAGTAAAGTAAATAATTTATGAAGAAAAATAAAACTCCTCCATTATCAGATTGAAATTCCGGTATAGAAGGAATGAATCAATGAAAATGGATCAAGTCTACAAGAGAATCTTGTTGATTAACACAAGAGGAATATTCATCACTTTTATGATGCCCAATTACTAATTTAAGAAACTGGGAACAATGAATAACTCCTAGGATTCCTGAATCAATTTTACTTGTTACGATTCTTTTATCTAAATTTCATTGAGAATTTTTACAACTACTTCAAAAGCCTCCAATTATGAGTCATAATACTCTCGTTTCAAAGCTTTTAGTTAATCATCCTGTGAAATTTCTTAAAATGTTAGAGGGTATTTCTGATAGAGTTGACCAACTGATATTTGGAAATAAAGAATCATCAGTATAGAAAAAAACTCCTAAATTAGGAGTTTTTTTATTATTCGAAAAACTGTTCCACCACCTTTCGATAGGCGAGACGATTCTTGATATCTTCGTAGTATCCATCACCGGGTATGAGCTTCGAACGGAGTCGACTGATGACCTCCTCGCTTCCATACTGAGCGATGACCTTTTCGATCTCTGTCCTCACTTCGGCTTCACTCGGTTCGATCTTCTGGAGTTCACGGATTTTACGAAGGAGGAGTTCGGCCTTGAGTCGACGCTCGGCTTCTGGCTTCACGACCTCATCCTTATATCCTTCCTCACTTTGCTTGAGGTGCTCGAGGTACATCTTGATATTGTAGCCCTGTTGTTCGAGATTCCCAGTGTGTTCATTGAACACCTGATTGACCTCACTCTTGACGAGTTCAGGACCGACTTCGATAGTTGCGATTTCGAGAATAGCCTTCATAAGCGTGTCTTCATCCTTTGTCTGAGCTTCAGATTCTTTTTTCTGAAGGATTTCTCCCTTGAGGATTTCCTTGAGTCCTGCAAGGTCAGTTTTCTTCCCACGGAGTTTCTCGATGAAGTCTTCTGTAAATTCCTGAGTATGTGGCTTCTCGATCTTTTCGATATTCGCGACAAAGTGAACCTTTCGACTCTGGAACTCAGCACTGTGGTAATCCTTCGGAAATGTTATATCGAAATCGACTTCATCTCCAACCTTCGCCCCGATGAGTTTCTCTTCGAATCCTGGGATAAATGATCCTGACCCGATAACAAGTGGATAGTTCGGGACTCGAGTTTCAGCGATAGCATCACCTCATTTTTTATCATATCCCTGTGCGGAAAGAGTCACTCTATCTCCAGTTTCGATCATGAGGTTCGAAGTATCAGCTCCATCGTGGGTATGATGTCCGGCTTCATGAAAGTGGGTAAATCGAGCCTTTATCGCTTCGATCTCTTTTTCGACTTCGGCATTGGTGACTTCGACGTGAGTTTTCTTGATCTTGATATTCGCGAGTTTTTTCTCATCGACCGAAACCTCAGGAAATACCTCAATCTCGAGAGTGAATTCGACTGGATTGGTACTCTTGACACTGGTGACCTGTCCAGGTGCGACTGGTACGAGGTTCTCCTTCTTGAGGATCTTCGGGTAGATCTTCGCGAGGAGCTTATCAAGAGCTTGACTCTCGATCATCGGTTCTCCATACTCACGGACGATGACTGACTCTGGGACTAGAGAACCCTTCTTGAACCCTTTTACTTTTCCCTGGGTTCGGATATCGTCGATGACGTGGGCACGAGCCTTTTCGAATTCGACTCCAGATTCTTTCACGGTGACCTCGTAGAGGTAACTATTTTTACGGACGGCAGTAGATTGCATTATAATGAATAATTAATAATTAAAAATGAAGAATATATAGAGAAAAATCCCGAATAAAACGGGGAAATTATATGAAAAATGGAGGAAAAGGCAAAAGTTTTAGTTCTAATATCTGAGCTTAGAGTACTCAAGTGGTTTGAAAAAATACTCTTAGGTCTACGTTTACTTTTGCATGTCGAGAATAGATTCAATAAACTCTTCAAGACTCTCAGGCTCCGAGAGTTTATTCAGATTTTAAATCTTATTAATTTAACTTTAATTTTTTTGAGCGAGTTTTGTATAATCTTTTGCATGTAAATCTCCCTTGAAACTGGTAGGATTTCCGGGAAGAACTAATATAATCTCACAATCTTCTACCCAAGGCGCATGTGCCCCAAATATTGTATTTCAGATAGTTATACTTTGCGGAGATACTGCCCTCTTCCAAGAATTTATAACTGCTTCCTGTATTATATTGAATTTTATTGGTTTTTTTGTCGTAGGACTTATCATTACTTCTTCTGAGGGGATTTCTGGATTTGCTATTGGAATAGGTAACTATTAAGTATATAGTTATATTAACAATACTTTTTACTATGTCAATATTTCTTTTTCTGAGAATTTCTCTATACTCCTCCCCATGAACCACTCAGAACTCCTTTCGCTTTCTCGCGATTTTCTTGCCCGTATTCGTAATCTCAAAAAAGAAGATATATTTGCTCTCCGTGAGGTAGTACAAGAGAATAATCGACTCTACTATCAAGAGGAAGATCCGATTATCTCAGATACTGAGTATGACGAGCTCTTTCATGCCCTCGCGCGACTTGAGTCAGATCACGATATGTTCGATGCGAACTCACCGACCGCGCGACTTGCGATCATGGCGAGTGAGCAGTTTCAGAAAGTGAAACATATCTATCCAATGATATCACTTGATAATACCTATAGTGTCGAGGAAGTACGAGAGTGGAATGAGCGGATGCGAAAAATACTTACCTCACCCCAGCCCTCTCCTAAAAGAGAGGGAGTATTGAGTCATTCCCCTTCTCTGAAGGAGAAGGGGCTAGGGGATG
Source organism: Candidatus Altimarinota bacterium (assembly GCA_043769645.1). Classification (GTDB taxonomy): domain Bacteria; phylum Patescibacteriota; class Gracilibacteria; order BD1-5; family UBA2023; genus JAYUDN01. Next base: position 10,253 of record JAYVJC010000026.1, on the reverse strand, counting down.
AGGTGACATATTATATCCAACCGAAGTATGACGGACTTGGACTCGCAATTATTTATCGATACGGGAAACTCCACCAGGCGGTCACGCGGGGAAGTGGAGTCGAAGGCGAAGATGTGACGCTCGGAGCTTTTGAAATTGCCAATATCCCCAAGGAAGTCATATCACTCAAAGATATCGAGCGTATGGAAATTCGTGGAGAAGTGATGATGAGTCGGACGGAGTTCGATCGGGTCAATCGCGTGCGACTGGAGCTTGGCGAAAAGCTCTTTGCCAATCCTCGGAATGCCGCATCTGGTTCGCTACGTCAGCTCGATCCGCTTATTACCCGTTCCCGAAATCTTCAGTTTTTTGCTTACTCGATACCACAGATAGAGACCTCACCCCAACCCTCTCCTGATGAAGAGGGAGCTTTCGAGTTCCCCTACTCTGAAGGAGAAGGGTCTAGGTTATGAGGTACGTATTCTTGACTCATGGATCTCTTGGCTTCTTGGGGATTCGAACGGGAGGATTTCGAGTTTAAAAATATAGGTGGAATCGATGTACTTTGTGAATTACTTCAGAGAGAGACAGAGTGGTATCTTGGGAAAACAGAGAAGAAATCCTCAGTCCCGAGTAACTCGGGACAGCTCCTTTCGGAAAGGAGCTTGAGGAACTATTTCGACTTCGATATCGATGGGATGGTACTTAAACTCGATGATATGAGTCTCTGGGATGACCTCGGGCGTACCGAGCACCATCCACGATATGCGATTGCCTACAAGTTTCCCGCGAAGCAGGTACGAACTCGGGTGATCTCGATCGAACACTCTGTGGGACGTACGGGGACCGTGACTCCTGTGGCGAATCTCGAAGCCGTCGATGTGAGTGGCGTGGTTGTCCGTCGAGCCACCTTGCATAACTATGATGAGCTTGCGAAGAAGGGAGTACGAGAAGGGGACTATGTCTTCATCATGCGTGCTGGAGAAGTCATACCCGAAGTGGTCTCGGTGCTTACGGAAGTCAGAACATGAGTTGAAAAAGAAGTACTTCCACCCGAAATTTGCCCCATTTGCCAGACAAAACTTATACAGTATGAAGGAAAGGTCGCTATCTATTGTCCGAATAAGCACTGTCCAGCGAAGATCCAGTGACAACTCGAGATGTTTGTCGGAAAACAAGGTTTCAATATCGATGGACTCTGAGTCAAACAAATAGAACTTTTTCTCGAACTCGGGTGGATTACCGACTTTGTCTCAGTGTTTCACCTTGGTCGATACCATGAGCAATTTTTCGAGCTCGAAGGCTACAAGGAAAAATCCGTCAATAATCTCCTTGAAGCCCTAGAAAAGGCACGAAATACGACGCTTGATAGAGTATTGGTTGCTCTCGGGATTCCGAATGTCGGGAAAAAAACAGCACGACTTATCGGGAATTATGAGTTATGAGTTATGAATTATGAGTGAGTAGATTTAAAAAAGAATCTCCTACAAACTATACTTACTACAAAAGAAGAAGATCTTCTTGAGATCAAAGATATCGGTCCAGAGACGGCGCGAGCCTTTGTCGAATATGTCGAAGAAAATAGCCTCCTCATCGAAGGACTTCTCCATGAGCTTGAGATTCATATACCTCCACCCCGTCCTTCGGGCACCCCTCAAGAGGGAAATGGCGGGAAACTTTCTGGAAAGAGTTTCTGTGTGACGGGTTCATTTGAATGAATTTCTCGAGATGAAATCCATGCGATGATAGAAGAGCATGGTGGGGAAGTTCGAACAGCTGTTACCGGCAAACTGGACTACCTCATCGTCGGGAATGATGCGGGGTCTAAAAAATCCAAGGCAGAGAGCCTTGGAGTGAGGTGTATGAGTATAAAAGAATTTCACGCATTACTTCATACTTAAATGAGGTATTCATCCAAATCCTAGAGAATAGTTGTACCTTAGGCAATAGCGCTTACTGCGTTGAAAAGGTCTTCATTGTTCATTGCTTTCGCATGAAGCTCCGTAAGATTTTTTAATCACTGGGTATAGCCTCTACTCGCATTTTCAAATTCTAAGATAGCACGAGCCCGATCATTGATTGGAAGGTTAGTAACTTGGGATGCTGATTTTAGTCTTGAAATTTCTTCTTCTTCACGATCCTCATATGCTTGTAGTCACTTGTTAAACAATTCTGGATCATGGAAAATTTCACTTCCTCTTTTTCCTAAGGCTCGTAGGGATTCGAGCACTCTCCCTTGATTTTCATGGTCTTCTATTGCGGCAAGAACATTTTTCATTACTGCATCAATAGTTTTCTGAGAAGTACTTGGTGATTTTCAAAGGATTAATTCTTCTCCGATACTCCCAGAAGGAGCTCAATGCATCTTATAAAATATATTTATTTTCATATTTTGTATATTAAAAATACTACCCTTCTAGGATAGCATTCTTTTCGATTTCACGCAAGGAATTTCCCTTGACGAATAGGTAGATTATACAATTTTTTCCTTAAGAAATGAGTATATTTTGATTTTTAGTGACATCCGCTATCACAACTTCCGCATCCTCCGGTTCCACAGGATCCTCCCTCGTGGTCTTCATCATCACCGAGGATAGAAACAAACATAGATTTGATCTCTTCATACTCTGGGACTTCCCCCTGAAAGATCATATCTTTGAAATCGATACTTGATTCTTCGATACAGAGGGCCGGATTCTCCGTAATCCCAAGTTCGAGCTTGTAGGCAGCATCGCTCGATGATTCTACGATGACGGAGTCCGTGAGGGAGAGTTCACTCAGCGCACGGTCGACGATATCTTTGAGAGATGCGAGTTCGGTTCATTCACCGACGAGACGGATTAGCATAGGGTAGAATTTGAGTTTTAAGTATGGTACCTAGAAAAAATATAATAGGAGTATATATGAGATATAAAATCAATCAAGAAAAATCCCCCTGAAGACAGGAGGATAGAGCTTATTCAGCGGTTTCTGTCTTTTCTGTCTGTTTGACGGTAGCTACTGCATCAGGAGTGATAACTTCAGTTTCTTCTTTGTGTTCTTTGACCGCATGGATAGAAACGATCGCTTCTTCAGCATTTGAAAGAACGGTAAATTTCTTGGCATCAATTGAGAGATCACTCACATGCAAGGTTTGTCCAGTATGAGCGAGTGGAGAAATATCGAGTTCAAATGATTCAACAAGGTTTGCAGGAAGGCACTTGACATCAAGATTCTGGAGAGACTGATGCACTTGTCCACCTTCGAGGACCGCTGGAGCGGTTCCTACGAGGACGATAGGAATCTGAACATGGATTTCTTCTTTCATATTGACGACGAGGAAATCTAGGTGGAGGAATGCTCCAGTGACGGGATGTCGTTGTGCCTCATGGACAAGGACATTATACTTCTTTTTTTCGACATTGAGTTCGATAATATGATTATTTCACGCGATACGGTAGAGCTTGATAAACTCTGACATATTGAGAGAAAGATTCGTCGAAGGGGTATCCTTGCCGTATACGACTGCGGGGAGGGCACCAGTTTTTCGGTGAACTCGGGCAATTTCAGTACGGATCTTTGCTTCGAGAGAGTACATAGAATAGAATTAAAAATTAAATTAAAAATTAAAAATATAAAATATCACTAATTTTCGGCTAAAGTATATAAAGAAAATATAAATATCAAAAAGATTTTTTCTCATTTGTAACTTCATTCCTAGAGAGCTTGCTTGAAACCTATTTCTTACAAAAATCCCTATATTTTAAGATACAGGGATTTGAAGTTTTCAGAAGAAAAGAACAGTTTTTAACGTTCTGAAAGTGATCCCGCAAGACCCATAATCGGCTCGAAGACTCAGAGTGCGATAAATCAGATAACTCACGCCATGATGATCAAGATAAATGGTTCGATCATTTTCTGGATACTTCCGATGACGATATCCACTTCATCATCATAGAAGTCAGCAATCTTGATGACGGTTTCACCGATTTGTGCTGTTTCCTCACCTACCTTGATCATCTGGACAAGGAGATCAGGAAAGAGTGGGTCATCTTCGAGACTTTCTCCCATCTTGATTCCATTTCGTACGTCTTCTCGAAGGAGGAGTACCCGCTCTCGATAGGGTTCATTTCCCACCGCACTGGATACGATTCTCAGTGATTCTACCACCGATACCCCGTTTGAGATAAGATTGGCAAAGATTCGTGCAAATCGAGAGAGAACGACCTTTCTAAGAAGCTCTCCATACACTGGAGCATGAAGGAGCCAAGAGTCGAACCGATATTTTCCTCACTTGGTATGTTTATATATATTGATTCAGATGACGAGAGCTGCGAGTACGATAGCTGTTTGGAACCAATAATTTTTAAAAAAGTTACTGGTGGCAAGGATAGCTTTTGTCGTACCAGGAAGCTTTGCTGGATCTCCGAAAAATTCAATAAGTTTTGGAATTACTTTGACCATCAGGATAGTGACACAGCCAACCATGGCTGTAATCAGGAGGAGGGGATACATCATAGCTCCCTTGATCTTACGCGTAATATTATCTACCTTTTCGGTCTGATCGGCAATCTGGATAAGAGAGAGATTGAGTCTTCCTGTTTTTTCTCCAGCCTCGATTATAGAGGTTTCTGCATCATTGAAGGCTCCATAGTATTCTTTCAATGCCTCGTTCAGCGGAGTACCAGATTGTACATTGGCTATCATATAGTCATAGAACTGTTGAATCTTCTTGTCTTTTTCTTGTTTTCTTAGTGCCTGAAGACTTTTGAGGACGGTCAGACTCGCATTTACCATCGTAGCCAGCATTCGAAAAAATACGACTTTTTGGCGTAGTTTCAAATTTCTGGTTGGTTCCAGCCAGTCGTTGAGTTTCTTCATCAAATCTTTTTTTTCTTGATGGACAGCACCGTCTTCTACATTGAGAATGACGAGATTATCGGTTGTTGTCATATGAGAATAGTTAAATAATTTATGGGAGTGGACTTAAGCATTCTCTTTCGCAGCACTATACACTTCTGCAAGAGAAGTAGTACCATTGAGTGCCTTGATAATACCATCTTGTTCGAGTGAGATCATGCCGTCATCGATCGCTACTTCATTGATGGTCGTGGCACTTGCTGATTCAAGAATCATCTTTTTTATGACAGGAGTAATTTCCATAATCTCATAAATACCAACTCGACCCTTATATCCAGTGTTGTCACATTCTTTACAACCGACTGGTTCAAAGAAGAGAGGTTTTTCCAATATTTCTTTCGATAGTCTTTCGAGAAGTTCTTCCTTTGCTGTTCTTTTGAGAGCCTTTTCTACATTTTTTTTCACATACGGATCCAGCTCCTCCATAGAAAAAGTCTTCTTACATGTTTTACAAAGTCTACGAATAAGTCGTTGAGCGATGATAGCATTGACCGTAGCTGGGAGGAGAAATGCTTGGATTCCCATATTTAAGATACGCGTGATTGTTTCGGCTGCAGAGTTCGTATGGATGGTAGAAACGACAAGGTGTCCTGTAAGAGAGGCTTCGATTGCCACATTGATGGTTTCATGGTCTCGAATTTCTCAAACCATAATAATATCAGGATCTTGTCGAAGAGCAGTACGCAGTCCGCCAGCAAATGTATATCCTATACTCGGAAAGATCTGACTCTGGTTTACCCCATCGATTTGATTTTCCACTGGGTCTTCGAGAGTCATGATATTTACATCTGGGGCATTGAGTTTGGTAAGACAAGAATATAGGGTCGTTGACTTTCCACTTCCCGTTGGTCCACTTGTCAGGATAATACCATTCGGCATAGCGATAGCTTTTTCAAGAATTCGTCTATTTTTTCACTCGATTCCGAGCTGAAATAGGTCGGGGATTTTTTTACTTTTATCGACGATACGCATCACTATCTTTTCTCCATGTACGGTTGGAAGGGTAGATACTCGAAGATCGAGTGATTTTTCGCTGATGGTCGTCGAGAGACGTCCATCTTGAGGAATTCGAGATTCGTCGATTTTGAGATTGGATAGTATCTTGAATCGCGCAACAATTTGAGAATGCAGAAATACTTGGTATTCTAGTATTTCCCTTAAAACCCCATCAACGCGATATCTAAGGCGTACGATATTGGAGAGAGGTTCGATATGAATATCTGAGCCTCAGATTTCTACAGCACCAATAATCATCAAATCACAAATTTGCTGAATATTCTCTCATTTATATATTTGTTGTTTTAGTATTTCAATTGATGACGGCATAGTGGAGTGATTTATTTTGATGGTACGATATTGATCTCATCTTCAAGGTTTTTTATGGTATTGAAGAATTGTGAAAGAACGTAAATCTGTCAGAGTCCGCCTTTATTTTTGATAGCATCATTCATTCCTTTTCTGATAATTCTGAGCTTTTCATTGTTTACCTTATTTTTCTCTTCGTTGGTACATAGTGAAGGAGTATTTTTACATTTATCCTGTTGATCTTGTATAGTAGTAATAAGTCGGTCGATACGAGCTATCAGTTGATTTTGAAAACTTCGAATATCTTGGGGGGCTCATCCACGTAAGTAGAGCCTGAGACTGAGTCTTCCTGTATTTTCCTCATTCGGACCAAGATTTGTCGGCAAGTCCTGAAGAGAGAATTGAGTTATAGTAATCAGAGGATTTTCTAGAATCTTTGGAAGGGTACTTTGGTCTTGTAATAGTCTAGAATCTACCGCAGAGTTTCCTTCTTCGGCTAGGAGTGCTGTCGGATCTCCACTTTTATTTATATATCGAATGAGCCTCATGATATTATCACTCGTTCCAGTGACTTCTAGTTTTATATCAAGGTATCCTATTCCATCTGGTAAATCTTTGACTTTTCAGAAATTCATTCCACTAATACCTATAGGAGAGGTACTTTGTACATTAAATTGTTTGATAAATTTCCCTTCGATAAAGATGATCATTCCTTTTAAGGTAAGCATTTCTTCCTCGATACTTCCTGCAGAACTCATAGTTGGTATGATACTATTAATCAATGTTTTTGTTCTCACAAGTATTGCTTTATCACTATCACTTCCTGCCACTTTTCCTTTTATCCAGTCGAGATATTCCATATCTGGACTATCTTTCGTGATAGCATTCGCAGCATTTTGTCAAGAAATACCAATAATTTTTAATAGTTCCTCGTATTGATTCGAAGTGGAAGCAATTCTCTTGACGGCATCGATAGTTAAACCATCTTTTTTGAGTACATTAAACTCAGTAATTTTGCTATTTGCTACAACCTGTGCTTCTGCTATATTTGCTCTTCAGGGTAGTACATAGTAGAGGGCCCAACCTATGAAGAGGAAAATGAGTGATACTTGACCGGTGAGGGTATATACGAGATGTTCTCGTTGAGATGAACTTATCATATTAGAGAGCGTTACTAGTAATAGGGACGTACTGAAGCTGGAGTGGTACTATAGTTCGGGTGGTAAATATATCTCCGTTACTTCCCTGTGGTATTTCCTCTACACTGAGGGTCAGAGGCGGATCCATAACGATGAATTCACTTTTATCCGTTTCTCATAGGGTATCGATAAATTTGAGTGTTTCTATACGAGAAGATCCGAGTTTTCCATTCGTTCCATCAGATCCGATATCTCCTCCATAGACTATACACTGTGTCGACATATTTCATGATTCGTTCATAGAGAGCCCAGTACAACTAATATTAGACTGTTTTGTATACTGTTGACTTGCACGTACTTTTTCGAATTTATCTATGATTTTATCAAATCGAACTTTGGTATCGTATTTTGAGATGATAAATGTTTTTTCCGGAGAAGTACTGATAAGATTTTTCGAGATTTTTATGGGAATATATTGTGAAACATAGCCCATAGTGCTTGCTTCAAGCTTGATACGATTCGCCTCAAATTCATCGTATATCATAGAAAGAGTTCGACATTCTCAGGATTGTCAGGTGACGACTCACATACTGATATATGGACAAAGAAATCTATACTTTTCGGCTATGGCATTCGATTTTTGAGACCTCATAAATACGTCGATACTAAAGCCGACGACTATGATAACTACGAAAATAAGAATATAAGTCAATCCTATCGTAATAATTTCGAGTATTGGTTTCTTGGCCTTTGGTCCTATACGGATATTTCCATTGGCATCTTGTTGAAAGAGGTCATTATAGGCTTTCGGATCGTTTGATTTCTCTTCAATATGGATAAAGCTTTCTTTATTTATCGCTTCCGGTGCCGCTGGAGCAGAGGGTTGACCCTCAGGTGGACTTGCTGTGAGTTCTTCGTTTGCCATAGTAAATAGTAAAGTGTCTTGATAAGAATATCAAATAATTGAATTTTATGCAAATTTCAGCACACTTTTTGGTTGCGTAACCCTCTTTTTATTTTTTTCTATAGCATTTCCTGATACATCTTTTTTCACCACTCGCTCGTAAGGAGGCGTTCATCATAGCATACCACATCTTTCTTATATCCAAGAGAAAAAATCCTTCAGAGGAGTGTATTCATCTTTATGAGGGTCGTCGGTATGCTATAACCCTCGAAGTTATCCTTCATCCCTACGGTTCTTGCGAGAAAACGAACATCCGTCAGCGGATCAAAGGGGAGTTTCATTATGGAAATAGCTTTCGCCCTTTTCCAAAGTTCAAACTCATCTCTCCAAGTATCGATGAGCCCGATGAGTATCTTTTTTTTCTTCGAATTGAGAAAATTGGTGAGTATCTTGCCTTTCCCTCAGGAAATCCCTTGTATAAAAATATCAACCTCAGTTCATCGGTAGGTGTTTCTTAGGTTGGTTCCTATCTCCCGGATATGCTTCAGACTTGTCGTAAGGATGATATGTGATTCTCCTTCTTGGAGTGCATTTGAGTCTGTGATGATGGCTATCATATCATCAACAGTTTTACGAACGGCAATCCGATGGGGAGATATTCATTTTCAAGAAGTATCTATCCCCTCGAAATTTGAAAATATTTCCTCTCGAATAAACCTTTGCATTATAGGTCCTGAAAGGGAAGTCCCATAGCCCAAAATAGTTTCTCAGTAGGGCGAGAAAAAATGAGCAGTATAAGAACGAACGTTTCGTGGGATAACGCTAACACGTATCGATTCTTTCTGGATAGAGAGGATAATAGAAATAGTATCATCCCTTTTTTTGAAGAGAACTTCCAAGGTTTTTAAGTACCGTTCTATGGTATTTATTTGGAGTTTGTATTGTAAGGTGTCATTTTCTGTTATACCGTTTCGAATGTTTTTCCAAATAGTGATAAGAAGTTCAGTATAGAGAATATTCCATCTTCCTCAGTGGCTCCAAATAGTAGCCTGCATAAAGTGATACGTTTCACCGAAATCACCAGGTGGGAGAGGATTCGGACCGGTGGGACGCTTGACGGAAGATACAAAGAGCGATTCGATCGCATACACTCACCAGAGAAGTCTTGTGAGCGAGGTAGTATTGCAAATCTCTTGGGCAAGTAGCTCCTCGATGATACTTTTCCAGAGGGTAAAATCTATAGTTTCTGAAAGGGTATGACGCATGGCATCATCGAATCGCTCAATATCTCGAATAACAAGGTGTTTCTCGAGTACGATCCTATCTCGAAGGGCGTCATGAGTCTCTGCAATGGTAACTATTCTCTCTCCTATATTTTTTTGGGAAGCTTCTATAAAGGTATGTGTTTCTCAGTTTTCTGCACGAAATTCATCGATCATAGTACGTTCGTCACCATAGTATTTTAGTTCGGAGAGAATCCCTGTTTTCGTATCCTGAAGCCAGAAGAGGAGTTTTCCGATAAGTATCATATACTTTCTCGACCATATTTTTTCTTCACTCAGACGAAAAGTCAGCTGCTTCAGTGAAATATATTTTTCCCGAGAAAAATAACGAGCGACAGTGAGAGAGTGATTGAGGCACTCTTTTTCTATCCACTCTATCTGCTGGTAGCCTTGAACGAGAAGAAGAATAGGTCATTTTTCGCTCAGTCTCTTGATATAGTCTATCTCTGATCCAGGTTCTCCGCGAAATGAAGTAAGCTTGAGAACTGGAGTAGTACTGGAGAGTGGGGGTATTACTTCCTTCGTTCCTACGCTATGAAAGATAGGAAGGATATATTGACTGAGTTTTGCTATTTCACACATATCGCAGAGCAGATCCATCATCCCGGTTTCATCATGGCGGCAAAGGAGTGAGAGTATGGATTGTTTTTTTGCATCCAGAGAATGGATTTCGTTCAGAAATTGGAGGAAGAGATGGACGCTCATCATCGTATCATCAAGAGCTCGATGCTCACCAGGAGAAGA
>JAYVJC010000025.1:0-3734 GCA_043769645.1 Candidatus Altimarinota bacterium | reverse complement strand
TCGGCACGAACGCTCGCCTCATCCTCGAAGAAATATTTGGAAAAAGGGTGTTTATAGCGCTCCGAGTCAAAGTCATGAAAAACTGGCGAAAGAATGAGAAGGTCCTCGATAAGGTATTCCCGAAGCGATAAATTAATTAGGAAACAGATTTTTTTCTCTCTTAGATATGGAACGTGAATTCTTTTTTGCTGCGCTCGCTCTCTTTATTTCGGTAGTGGATCTTTTTTTCTTCTGGAAAGGAATTTTTCAGAATGACATTATTCCGCATCCATTTACCTTTTTTATCTGGATGATAGTTTTGAGTATTAGCACGATTGAACTAGCAGAACGAGAAGAGTGGTGGTGAGTGATGGCGACGAGTCTCGTGACCCTGAGTTGTCTTTTTGCTTTTCTCTGGGGACTTTCCCGCTGGAATAAAATATGGATGAATTGGGTTGATGGGTTTTTTCTTATCGCCGGGATACTCTTGATTCTCTATTGGCGGATAGAAACAGAATATAGCAACGTACTCCTCTTAATGATCACAATCGATGCCTGTGCGTATGCGGTGAGCTTTAAGAAGGCGTGGCTTCAGCCATATACTGAGAAGAGCCTTCCCTATTTTATCTCGGTCGGTACCTATGTCGCGACTATTTTCTCCATATCAGTCTGGAATTTTGAAACCCTCGGAATGTGGATCTGGACCGCGAGTATCAATCTCACTTTTGCTTGTTTTATCCTCGGGAGGCAGTATAGTATGAGGAAATAACTATGGAAAAAGAACTCATCTTTGCTCTCATCAGTACCTGAATCTATCTGATAGGAGCGATACCCTATTGGAGAGATGTATTGAACCTAAGAACCATTCCACATCTATTTACCTACCTCGTATGGTTGGTACTGGTAGGATTCAATGTCTATGTCTCTTGGCATAATCATCAATGGTATACCCTTATTCCGAACGTGATTATGCTCAGTTCTCTCACATTTGGACTCATTTATGGTGTACGTTGATTTCATAAAGTACACATTAATTGGTTTGATTATCTCTGCCTCACCTTAGCTATATGACTGATTGCATATTGGTTTTTTTCTAAAAATATTCTTTATACGGTTATCTTGACGGCTATTATTGACTTCATTGCTTTTTTGCCAACTTTTAAAAAATGATGGCTCCAGGCTTGGACAGAAAGTATTTTGATATACTTTATGAGCGTTGTAGGTCAGCTCTTTACGTTGCTTTCACTTGCTGGAACTCAGAATCTAGAAAATTCCATCTTCTGGGGATATCTATTTTTTGCGAATCTTACCTTTTTCTTTATGGTATTTTTTCGTCGCTGGTACCTCAAAGGATGGAACTCTATTTTCGAATAAACTTTACCTCGTCAAATCCTGAGGAATCCTCTGGAAATCTCATTATGTCCTACGATCAGTTCGCTACTACATTCTCACAGAGCCGGAAACACCATCCTTGGCCAGAATTGGACGCTATTATTTCCGATATCCAATCGGAGGGATATACGAGTGTGCTCGATGTCGGGTGCGGTAATGGACGATTCCTGGAAGAGTGGTTCAAAAGAAGCGAAGAAAAACAGGGTTTGAATTGAGAAGAAGAAAACCCCAAGTCGAATTGGGATAGGGGGGTTTGATCTCCACTCACTCAAATTCAAAAAGATGCTTTCGATATTAACTACCTCTGAATCGATAATTCAGTCGGGATGATTGATGAAGCTAGAAAATGCCATCCTGGATATGATTTCCGAGTTATTGAAATGGCTCAACTTGAAAACTTGAAAACTTGAAAACTTGAAAACTATGACGCTATAGTCTTGTTGGCTTCCTTTCATCATCTTGAGACGGAAGTAGAAAGATTAAAAGTATTATCATCGCTTCGGATGTTGCTTGCACCTTATGGACGACTCTATATGACGAACTGGAACCTCCTCGAACAACCCCGGTATGAAAAAAATCACCGGGGAAATGGCGACTTCGATATCAAGATCGGGGAATACACTCGATACTACCATAGTTTCCAGATCGAAGAACTTGAGGCATTGTTCAAAAGAACAGGTTTTCAAATCCAAGAAAATAGCATCTTTGAAGGTGGGAAAAATATTTTTTCTGTCGTCACTCTATAGATCTAGAAGCTCGCATTCTACCTTTTCGATGACGGTATCATCGACTTCCATCACTCGAAGGACGAGTTTGATTTCAGCTCCAGCGAAGACGACCTCCGTTCCCACCATGGGGAATTCTTCCTGTTCCGCCATGATAATGTAAGAGAGTGGCTCTCCCAGGTAGTGGCTTGCCACATTCGCATCCTCGGCCGTGATATTGTACTCTTCGAGGATATCATCGATGAGCATATTCCCGACGGCTTCTATCTTCCCATTGGCCCGTTTTTTGATATAGATTTCTTCTTTATCTTTCTCATCTTTTATATCACCGAATACCTCTTCGAGGATATCTTCCATGGTCACGACTCCAGCGGTTCCTCCGTGTTCGTCGAGGACGACCGCGATATGTCGATGTGACTTCTGAAACTTCTCGAAAAGATCATCGAGGGGTTGAGTGACGGGAACCTTCATAATCTTCTCAAGATCAAGCGTACTCAGAAGTGATTTTCCATGTCATTCTCGGGCGAGTTTGAAGGCTTCACGAAAGGTGATAACATTTTCGACGTCATCACTATTTTCCCCACACACGGGAAGTCTCGAGTGAGAAGAACTCATGAGGAATTCACATGCTTCATCGATCGTCATATCGAGGTCGAGAAATTCGACATTGACTCGCGGGGTCATCACGGACTCGGCATCAATATCGGAAAGGGCGAGGAGATTTTTAATCTGGCGACGTTCATCAGCTTCGACGGCTCACCCCTCAAGAGACATGTCGATAAAGGCACCGAGCTCTTCTTCTGTAACTTTGAGTTTTCCATGAAAATCAATCTTTCAACCCAGCATCCATCCAAAACTCTTCATAAATATTTCTACGAGAAGGGTAACTGGTAAAAATATCCAGACAAGAATTTGGTAAATTGGGGCTGCTCTCAGGGCGATGGCGTCAGAAAAACGTACTCATATTATTTTTGAGGCAATTTCTCCAAATAGAAGAATGATGAGAAACGCACAGATATATACTATAGTGGTAGCGAGGTGATCATTTAGTCCAAAAACACGTATGACCTCAGGAGTTATGTATTTTTCTGCAATTAGGGTTGGTCCGCTAGTAACAAGAAGAGTTCCTATAAGATTGGTAACGAGGAGTCGTTCATTTTTTTTCTTTAGTTTTTCTAGAGTTTTTGCTCAAAAAGCTTTTTGCCGAATATAGGTTTGGAGCTTATGTCATGAAAGAGACATAAGTGGTATCTCAGTACCAGCAAAAAATGCTAATCAAAGGACTAGTGATAAAAATAGCAATATTGGAAATGGATCCACAGTATTTGAATTAAGAATTAAGTACGAAGACTGAAGAACCGAGTGAGGCTACAGGTATGCTTCATCCTGTAGTATCAACATGGATTCATTTCTGTAGGAGTAAAATGAATCTCTATCTGAGCCGGATTATATGAATATGTCATAAAAAATCAAAACTATGTCATTGCTAACCTAGGTACAGTACTATTGTGACAATAGAAAACCGACGATAAAAAATAGGAATTCCTCCTTTTGGTATTTGAGAAAGTATATCTAGGGAGTCTTGATGAATTATTTTTCTATAGTGATTGACTTCCCTGAAGTACGACCGAATACTTC
>JAYVJC010000024.1:0-47521 GCA_043769645.1 Candidatus Altimarinota bacterium | reverse complement strand
AGTTCTGTGATGGTGGTGGTAGCGGTTGCGACTTTACCCGAGGCATCAGAGGTGAGGGCGAGGTTGGTTCCTAGGTTAGCAGTTGTGATGGTAGAGGCTCATCCAGTGATGGTATTTTGTTTCTTAGTATCGAGCTCATTGAGAGCTGCCTGTACGTTCGTAGTAGTAATATTCCCTGTTGGAGTATTGGTAATCTGAGTAGCCGTGTAGTCTCCAGAGGTTGCAATAACGGTACCAGTACGTCCGAAGACGGAGGTGACTGGGAAGGAACCTGAGAGGTAGGAAGCTGGGGTTTGCCAGCTTGGAATACCTGATGAACTCGCAAGTATTTGTCCGGAAGATCCTACAGGGAGACGAGAGAGGTTTCCTCAAGCTGAGCGGTAGAATATATCTCCGGTTGTATCTGATCCAAGATCAAGGCGAGTGGAGCCATTGACGTAGAGCTTAGCAAGAGAGGACGTAGAACCGATGGAAACATTGGTACCAGTTTCGTAAATAGTAGTATTTACCAGATCTGATCCATCCCATTTGGTAATATAGTTCGTAGTGAGCCCACTTCAGGTTATACCTTGAGCCTTCGTGGTACAAATCCATCGTTTATTCGTGTTGTCCCAACCGAGTATTTGTCCATCGATACAGGCAACTCCAGCAGGTCGATAATCAATATATCATCCAGTGAATATAAGATTTCCTGATGCGGTAATACGGAGTCGTTCTAGATTATTGGTACGAAAGCTGAGAGATTGTGCATCAGTCGTTCCGATAAAATTTGTAGAAGGATTAGTTCATGAATTTCAGTCAGTAGACCAAAATGAGCCAGAAAGAGCAGTAGCGAGCACTGACCAGGAAGCTAGCCCCGTAGAATCACTCGTAAGCACCTTTCAAAGACCAGGGGATCCTCCAGTAATCTTAATCTGTCAAGCTACTTCCAGTTTTGCTCACGGAGAATTCGTACCGATACCGACATCACCTGAGGTCGTCACTACCATTTTTTGAGTACTATTAGTATAAAATCGGAGATTTTGGCTATTGAGAGATCCGATAAAATCTGACGCACCGAGTACATTACCGGAAAGCATCCATACTGTTCCTGAACTCGCAAAAGCACCAGAAAGTGTCGCGACAGGATCAAGCCAAGTAGCCACACCATTAGCATCGGAAGTTAAGATTCTCCCATCTGCTTGCGATCCATTAATAATTTGTAGTGTCCCTCCAGAAATAGTAAGTTTTTGCCCTGGGGAAGTAGTTCCAAGTCCGAGGTTTCAAGAGGTATTGAGTACCATTCTCTGGATATCATTGGTTCGAAAGCGTAAGTCTTGAGTATTGGTGGTTCCCAGAAAGTTACTAGAATTGATACTATTTCCGGAAAGAGACCAGTTCGAGCCCGAAAGACTAAAAGATCAGGAAAGTGTAGCAATAGGATCTTGCCAAGATGCCAATCATGTAGCATCAGATACAAGTACCTTACCATCGGACGGAGAGCCTCCTGTGATTTTTATCTGTCATGCAATCTGAAGTTTTGCTCCTGGACTTGAGGTTCCGATACCGATATTTCCCCCTGATTCGTAAAGTACTGAGTTCACCAGATCCTGACCACCCCATTTGGTGATATAATTCGTCGAAAGACCACTTCAGGTTATCCCTTGAGCACGAGTCGTACAGATCCATCTTCCGAGGGAGTCATTCCAGCCCAGTACTTGACCGTCTAAACAGGCAACTCCATTGGGATAGTATTTAAGATATCCTCCCGAAAGAAATATATCCCCAACTACCGAAAGACGAGAGCTTGGAGAGGCAGTTCCGAGTCCGAGGTTACCCGCAGTATCAAGCACCATACGTTGTGTATTATTCGTTCGAAAACGTATATCTTCAGCATTTGTAGTTCCAAAGAAATCCACGGAAGATATATTCGAACCGTCAAGTCTCCAAAATGACCCAGAGAGTGCTACTCCTGCTATGGGAGCATAGCTCTGCCAAGTCGCAAGTCCTGATGGATCTGAGACGAGAACTTTCCCATTCCCAGGAGAACCTCCCGTAATCTTTATTTGTCCTGCTACTTCAAGTTTCGCTGTCGGATAGGAAGTACCGATACCCACATTCGCATATCCATCTCCCAGGATAACAGTATTGGATTGAGCTACTGTTGCATTGGCACCAACCGCTGTAGCATTATCTATATTTCCATCGAGATATACGGTATTATTTCCGAGAAAGGTATTATTCGAACCTATAAGACTTGAAGTGAGATTGTATCAAGCAGAGGAACCAAGAGCTACGTTATAGTTTCCAGAGGTACTTCTATAAAGAGAACTATTACCGATAGCCGTATTTTCCATTCCAACAGTATTCGAGTACAAAGACTGCACCCCTTGCGCCGTATTATAAGGACCAGAGATATTATTATAAAGAGAAGCGTATCCATTTGCTGTATTATAGTAGCCAATGGTATTGGATTGTAAGGCACTATGTCAAATGGCAGTATTCCCATTTGCTTCACTATTGGATGAAAGGGCATACCCTCAAAGTGCGGTATTGTAACTTCCCCCACTATTCGAGGCGAGACTTATAGCTCCTATGGCTGTATTTTCATTACCAGAAATATTCGTCTGTAACGCCTGATATCCCAGAGATGAATTGTATCAACCATTCCTATTCGTTCGAAGGCCAAAAGATCCAACTGCAGTATTATTACTCCCAGAAGTATTATTTCGGAGTGATGATTCACCAATAGCAGTATTATTGTTTCCTGAAGAGTTAGAAAAGAGTCCAGCATATCCAACGATAGTGTTTCCCGTTCCGTTTCCATTTCATCTTCCAATAGTAATTCCTTGAACAAATATATCCCCATTTACATCAATCATAGCTCATGGAACTTTTTCTTCGTTGAATCAGATTCCGAGATACCCTGAGTTCGTAAGAACCATTTTCAGGCTATTATTCACCCGAAACTTTAAACTCTGTGCATTGGTCGTTCCGATGAAATCATTTGCTCCTACGCTATTCCCCGAAAGTGACCAGAAAGAGTTAGCAAACGTCGTATTCGGATCTCACCAACTCGCGAGTCCAGTGGCATCAGAAGTAAGAATTTTTCCATCTCCAGGATTACCTCCAGTAATCTTAATCTGGCCCGCTACTTCGAGCTTCGCACCCGGCGTAACTGTCCCGATACCAAGATTACCAGATGTATCCAATACCATTTGCTGCGTATTATTGGTTCGAAAACGTAAGTTTTCACTATTCTTCGTACCGAGAAAATCTCCGGTACCAGCGTCGGTCCCATCGAGTCTCCAGAATGCTCCCGAGTAAGCAAAGAGAGCATTCGGAGCGGTAAATCACCAACTTGCCTTACCTGTAGCATCGGAAGTGAGAATTTTTCCTAATCCAGGAGTACCTCCGGAAATTTTTATGGTACCGACCACATCGAGAGTTGCTTGGGGGTTCGTGGTCCCGATTCCTATACTGGTACCTGTTTCGAAGAGTCGTGAATTTTCGAGTCCATCTCATCAACTTCAAAAGCGAGTGATGTACCCCTCAGTTCATCCAAGCACTCATGAAGCTGTAACTGTGAGTCCACTGAGTACAGAAAGACAGATAGGGGTCATATATCCATCACTGGATCCGGAAAATCCTACAACGAAACTATTCGCTCCACATGGATTATCTACCGCATTACGGAAATACTGAGAAAAAAGTCATCAGGCAACTTCTCAAACTGGGACCGAAGCAGGAAAGCTTACAGCTCATACCAAAGCTGTCTGGAAGGTGAGTAGAAGTATGAGGAGAGTGGAGAGAACTCGCATAATGGTGGAAGATAAGAAGTGATAAGTTGAAAGGGATGATTATTTCATCGTATAGAGATCCAGTCAAGGAGGTGGGTCTATAAGTATTCTCGAGTCATATTCTATGATAAATGAATATTCATCTAGGAGCGGAACTTTCGTATAGGCTCTGTGTATGAGATTGTATGCCGTTGACGACGGACTATTTCCTTCGAGAGGAACAAAGTTTCTAAAGTAATTAAAGTCATATCGTTTCGCGACCGTCGAATTACATGTTTCTACTAAGACTGGACAGACTGGTGTAGAATTTGCAGCTCCTCCTATAGTGTTTCTAGAAATAACACTTCCTCGAACATAGAGCTGATTGATAGGAATTTTTAGAAGTGATTGCTCGATATAGTAGATTGGCGTCCCGAGTTCTTTCCTCCCTGAAAATATAGATCCCTCAGCTACAAGAGAACTCTGGATAGTATCAGGAGAATTGGAACTGAGATCTCCACGTACAAATATGTTCCCTCAAGATCAACTTGAGTTTTTGAGAGCGATAATAGCACGAGGGAAAAGGTCATTGCTCAAAATACTTCATTCGATAATTACGTCTCATCATTCCACGATATACGTACGAGTATCGCTTTGATTCCATCACTCTGAATTTGCAGTCCAGTCACCTGAAATAATAAGATCTTGATTCTTGAGAATTCGATAGTTCAATGTCCGATTTATATCCGTATAATCATATCCTCGGCTCATCTCTACATATCGCTTACGTATATCTCGGAGTAGATTAGAAAAAGATACTGAATCAAATGATTCACTAATGCTATTATAGGATGTATTCATGGCTTTCACTCCGGCAATATTCCCTATGACATACGATTTTCACTGAAATCCTCGGGCGACTGTAGTCAGTTTGATACCTTCGAAAGGAATCCAACCAATCGCAGAAGCATATCAGAAGCCCAGAAAGGCCGCGGTATCTGGATTATACTGGAGTGAAGATATACTCGCAATAGAGGTATCATCCCCGAGGTGTATCCAACCAATATTTTCTGACCAAGCATAGCCATGAGCATTACAGAGAAGTCATCACGAGAGAACGTCAGAAGGACAGTCAATATAGGGCTTAGTAACGCTACTATCTGTATGGTCAAATGTAATCCAGCCA
The DNA here is from genome assembly GCA_043769645.1 of Candidatus Altimarinota bacterium. GTDB lineage: Bacteria > Patescibacteriota > Gracilibacteria > BD1-5 > UBA2023 > JAYUDN01. The sequence continues at coordinate 42,577 of JAYVJC010000024.1, read as the reverse complement.
GCATTAGATGACCAAAAAGATCCATGGAGAATAAAATCTTCATCAATATACGGATTCAAGTCAGGATCTGAAGTAACAGTAAACCATATAGATCAAGCGTTTCCTCTATTATTCCAAGGAGTGGGACCCGTCAGTACTCCAGAGAGAGAAAAGGTATTTCCTGTTGCCTGTACTGTCGCTACGAAAGACCAAAAAAATCCTAACGAGCATAGGAATATGGAAAGAGAAATCGACAATCAAAAGCGAGAAAAGAGAGAGACAAATCACTTCATGAGAGTGAAAAATATAAGGGAAATATTATGAATCTGATGCGATAAGTAAAGAAGGAAGAATAATTTTCAATAGACAAAAATAGAATACTTATTCCGAATACATAATTTGAACAGATAGACGTGTTATTTTTTTTCTTACTATATCTTTATACATAAAATAATACAATATGTGATAATGAGTAGGATTCATTTTTTATAAATTTTTTTCAATACAATATGATATTTCACTTAGAGCAGGGAAGATAAACTTCGATTTTTGTATCTCAAGAAAAGGTATTATCTTTATCAGCTATATCTATAAAGCAATTACTTCCTTTAGACTAGATATATAGCTAAGGAGCTTTCGTAGTGGCTTTCTCAGAAATTTTTCCAAGTCGAAAAGTAAAGTCATCTTCTATAAATCTTCATTTTAAACTCGAAAGACAACGAATGGTATTATTATGCCAGTTCTCATTACTTGAAGCATATATCGGGCCTCAGGAATTCCCCCATCGAGAAAGTTCACTAATCTTTGTATACTTTCAGAGAAATTTATTATTAAAGGTTCTTGTCATCCAGTATATTCCCTCTTTCGGACTCGAGAAAGTATAGGTGGAACCATTATCGGTATTTCCTATATTTCCTACATTGTAAGCCGTCTTCAGGTGATAGCCAAGGGAACTCTCAGAAAGACCTATGCACATGAGAAAACTTGGATCGATCCCACCGGCCAAAGCCTCATCAAACCACATTCTCCAGTCTCGAAAAGAAGGCGCCGCATAGGTAGCAATCAGATATTTCTGTCGCTCTATCTCGGAATTCCCTTTGATAGTAAACGTATCCTGTATCTGTCTTCGGGCATCACTTGAATCAGTATCCGCAACCACATCAGAAATAAATTTCTGAAGATAACGACTGGCAAGATTTTCAGGGTTAAGATCTTTAAGCGTGAGGTACCGAAGTGGATCAACTGCCTGTTTCTCGTCATTTTTCCAAACTTCAAAATGAAGATGAGCTCCAGTAGTCATAGGGCCAGCTCCAGGAGTACCCGGGCTTCCACCACTTTTTCAGATACTATCTCCCGCCCGTACATACTGAAAGAGTTCGACTCCGATTTCAGAGAGGTGTCCATAGACGGTGATAAGATTATCTGGATGTCGAACCACTATATAAGAGTATCCTGATGGAGTCGGTGGAAGAACATAGCTTACATACCCATCTTGTGCGGCACGCACAACAGAACCTTGAGGTGTCGCAATATCAATAGCATCATGGTGACTATGGAAAAGAGCGTAGTAGTCTGGATCTCGAAAATATGTAGTAATACGAGGATTCTCTACTGGCCACTCGAGAAGATTGACACCAGTCAATGTTTCAGATCGAATCTCTTTTTCACGCTGAAAATAGAGTTCGATTTTTTCACATTTTTCTGAGGATCCTGATATAGCATCGGAGCAATTCTCGGCTTTCTTTGCATCAGAAATTGCTTGGTCATAATCATCCTGTGCCTGAAGCCAGGTCAGCTGAAGTGACTGTTTTGCTTTTTCTTGTGAATCAATATAGGTAGCAAAAAGTTCTTCCTGTCACTTTGTCACCTCGAGAAGATGTTCGCGCTCCTGCTTTTGAGATGCTAGCATACTCATATTATACTCAAGTTTTTTTTGCAAATCAGTCATTTTTCCTATCTGCTCATCGGTGTTCATCTTCAGAATTTGGAATTTACGGGAGAGTACTCGATATCATTCGATATATGACTTTCATACTTCAGTAATCATTCCTTTATAAAAAATATCAGAGAGAATATCATCAACATTTCCATCATTGAGAATAAGCATCTTGAGGGTATCGATACTATTATCTCCATCATATATCATATTTCCTTTACTATAGATATAGTTTAAATACCTGAGAATAATTTTCTTATTCTTATTGATTTCTTTCTTTAGACCTATAGATTGGGCATTATATACCTGTATTTGTTCACGATTCTCTTGCATCGAGAGAAGTACTCCCGAAATAGACGATTGTGTCTCAGCAATTTTTTTATCAAAGAGAGCTATAGTTTCTTCGAGCGTCGAACGACGCTCAGAAAGTATATCTTTTTTTTCATTATATTTATTTTTGATCGATTCGACTTTCGAGATCAAACTCTGGATACCATACATTTTATACTCTTTCTCAAAAACGTTCTCAATAATGCTTTCAGAAACTGGTTGTGTACGAAAAAGAATAGCTTCATGTTGTTCTTTGAAGCTATCGAGAATATCTCCTGTCCCCTCGCCATTGATCCCATATGTCACCGGAATCAGGAAGAGAAATAAGCATCCTCAAAGTAAAGTATGTCGATTCTGAAAGAGAAAATTCATACTTCAATGCTAGCATATTTTTATATCGAAAGCAAAGCTCGAACTACAAAAGAGATGAATAAAATCTATACTTTTATCGTATTTTACTCATAATATTTTTACTCAAATCGAAGAAAAGATTTTAGAAAATGAATGTACTAGAAAATTACTATTCTCTTAGTATTAGAACCGCTATCTTGTTATTATAGATTTCTTCAGTCCAAACGCTCGAAAAAATACCTTTTTGTTTTCATCCACTGAGATGACTGACGACATAAGAGGCTTTCATCTTTCTGATCATCCAGAAACTTTTTGATTCCCTCTTCGAGAAAAATGGTATTCTGACTTCCCTTTACAAAAACCACTTTCATTTCTCACGAGTGTGCTGCAAGTCTCTTTCGGATATGGTCTCATGCCACTCGACTCGATACAAAATGAACCGCGGAAAAACGACTATCAAGCTCGGGTAAAAGGGAGCGCTTCATATTCTCTCCTACCAAGACTATTTCTGGGAGTGTATTTATAAAGTGAGTATTTATAAAATGTGCTAATTCTTGATGCATGGAGACCGTCATCTCTCAGAGTTCGCGCATATCTCCAAGAAATAATACACAAAAATTTTCCTCTGCACTGTATTCGAGTGCAGCAAGTCATTCCGTAATCGAAAGAAATCCACCGTTATAGGATCCATCAATAATAACAGTATTATCGATTCCCTTCAGAAGTCTGGATCTTCCAGGTCACACCGAGAAGGTATTAAGCGTATTCAAAAGCAGATCTTCTGGGATATGAAGAAGACTTGCAATCTCAAAAAGGGGAAGGATATTGAGAAGTTGGTACCTCCCAAAAAGGGGAGCTCTGACGGGAATATCTTTTTTTCGATAGTGTACTATCGTCTCTATACTATCGATATGTTCTACGATATGGGAAGCATCGATATCTGACATAGCTCAGAGTGAGTAATAGGTAGCTTCGGATGAAAGGTACTTTTTAAGATCAGCATAGGCAATTACTGAATCAACTTTATGAGCGATTTTTAGTTTTTCAGCTCGATACCGTTCGAAAGTTCAAAATTGCTCCATATGGTTTGGGCTAATCGGTCATATCACAGCGATATTTGGGATCGCGATAGAAAGCATATAATCCATCTCACCTGGATGGTCTATCCCGTATTCGAGTATGAGATACTTTGGGTAGGGTCCTAAGAGTCGATAGAGCGCTACAAAAAATATATAAATCCAAAAGAACGGATTTTTATCCGGATTTTTCACACCAATAATCGCTAGTGGAAGACCATATTCGCCATTATAACTATACGGGGAGATGGCTACGGCTCATTCACCATAGACGTTTTTCAAAAACAGAGCGATAAAGTGAGTCATTGTTGTTTTTCCAGCTGTAGCTGTGACTCAAATAATATATGGTTTTTTTATCTTTATGATGGATCGAGCAAGGAATGCGGAGAGAAAAAAGAGAATTTGCTTCATATGAGCAAGAGTATAAAAAAAAAGTACTAGAAATCAATCATCAAAAGTTGCGAAAGTAAAAAAATTTATTACACTAAAAAAGAATATGCTAAATCAAATGCGAGACAAAGAGCTCGTAGTTCCAAAGAATCTCTCGTTATATTATTACCATACTCTCCTATGGCACAAGTTGTCCAAAATGATTTCACGTTTACCATACTTGATGAGGTCGAAGCCAAATACCATGAACTCGTACAACTCATACTTTCAAGTGAGTCTATAGACAATAACGAAAAACAATATTGGTTCGATATCATTCCGTCGATGACCGATGAACAAATAGATCGGCTTTTCAATATTCTTGAAACCGAGCGAAGACAGCTCGAAGAACTCAATATAAAGTATCAAGAAGAAATAAAAACTCTGAATGAAAAACACTTGATACAGTGGCAATCAATCCAGTCCCAAAAAGCCAAGCAACAACTCAAGGAAGCAGAGAGTACCGATACCAGTAGAGATGATGCAGGAGATGTACTGGATATGCTGAATCAGCTGTAATATTTCGACGCTCATAGTATCATATCTGGAGTCTATTTTCCATACTTCACTCTACGATTTACCTTCTCTTGATACGAGTTTATCTATCAAAACCCTACAACTACTTCCCTTCTCTCTCCCCTCATGATCCAGATAACTTCTATACACCACGTCGTAGCATCACAACCATATATTATTCGAACAAAAAATCTCACTCTTTGAGAGGATATCCAAATTTGCCTCGTGATAAAATCACAAAACGAGTATACCGTGAGTATTATAGAAGAGTTTTTTCTAGAAGCTATAGGGGATGTTTCTTGGGAAAAAAAGTGACTTGATCAGGACTTCTCCTACATAACCGAGAAATACAATAAATTTATAAAAAATATCGAACATAAAAGTAAGGATATCAGTATTTTTTTTGGTGTAAATATTGGGGAAATATTTACCTTTTCTGTGATTGGGGAAATTTTCATAGCCATGAAAGAGTCCAATAGAAAATGGTCATCTATCTCAGATACGATAGAGCATCCAGAGATGGATTTTTCATACATATCATCTGGAGTTATCCCCTATGATTCGACTATGTATGTGAGTACTACGCCCCTACTGGATGATCTTGGAAATGATCTCCTGGATGATTTATCCAACCTCGATAAAGAAGCCTTCGAAATATCACTCCTTTCCTGGATGAACAAAGAGTATAAAAATAGTGTTGATGTTATACGAATTCAACGTGGAAAGATAAAAAAGCCTCGAGTAAATCGTATGTCAACACAAATAGATATAGCCCGAGAATACATGGGAAATTACTTGAATAATCAAGATTTTGGTAGAATACTTCGAGATATATGAACCAGCATAGATACTCTCTTTCACAATAAGCCAAAATCAATACAGACCGGAATCGTCATATCTGGACTTATTCTCTGCTTTTTTCTCCTCTATATACTATTTTATGAGGTATTCAACACATCAAATAAAACTGCAGAGATTGACTCAAAACAAGAGCTTATCGATGCAAAGTGATATCTCGATACAGCGGAGAAAAACATGAGTAATACTCTCGTATTTACTGATAATATCAAAAAAGCTGAGGATATCCTGTTTACGCTAAGAAAAAATGAAACCTACCTAAAAGATACTCAGGAACTACTCTCGAAGATTTCGACGATGAAAAAAGAGCTCAATGATATCGAAACAGTAGAACTCGTCGCGAATACAGGGATTATGCCATTTAATCCTCAAGATATGAGTCCGATCAGGGTATTTGAATCTGATAAAAAACTTACACTCATCGGAAAGTATGGAGTACTATTTGACTATGCTATAGGAAGTCCCCTTCCGAAAGTTATAAACTACCCACTTTGAGAAGAAGCTATCGACGCTGATATGAATGCTGATGGGGTTATATTTATTCTAACAAAAAATAATAAAATACTCTCTCGACGACAAAATAGTATTGTTACGGTCAATGTTGATGAAAACGGAGGTTGGGAAAAAGCAAAAAAAGTACGTACATACAATAGCAATCTTTACCTTATAGGAGAGGGGAATAATGAAATATTTCGGCATAAGCCGGGGACAAATGGTTTTTGACCAAAAAGCATGATACTAAACGGATACTCCGGATCCGATATTCGAGATGTAGGGATTGATGGTTGATTTTTTATCCTCAAAAATTCTGGGCAGATTCATAGAATTATTACCTCGCCTGTCTACTCTGATAAGAGTATTATACTCAATGAAATCCCAGGTGATTATACCATCAGTAGTGATGAAAATGTGAGCATCTTCGTTCGCTCAAATCTGAGCTATATCTATATGCTCGATGGAAACCGTATATGGATTTTCCAACCAGATAGTAAAAACTATAAAGATATCACCAGTTGGAAATATATAGCCCAGATCGAAGTATCTACAAAAGAAGAGATACGATCTCTCTCGATTCCCTACGATGGACTTATTTATGTTGCCAGTAACCTCTGAGTCTATAGTATAAAATATGAAATCGTAAATGGTAAAATTATGCTCAAATAATGTATAAAATCGAGGCAATCATACTCAAGAAAACGCGCATATGAGATAAGAAGATACTCATATCTCTTTTAACAGAAGAATATGGGAGAGTCACTTCCTGGTGCTATAAAAAAGAATGTTCTGGAGATATCGGATCCCTTTGTGAGGTAGTTTTATATCGAAAAAATAGTATCAATATTGTACAGAGTATCATGCCTCGATGGAGCCCGTTGGAAAGAATCTGGAAGTATAAAGAACTGATAAGTTATCTTGAAATACTCAGGGTAGTATCTCTTTTTAGTATGGAAAACTCATCTCAAAGTGGAATTATTTCAGACTATAAAGCATTTGTAGAGTCAATAAATGGATCTAATACTGAGCTGAAACTTACCCTGTTTCTTTGTCGTTTTATGAAACAATCCGGTATTCTTTCCTGAGAATTCTTCGAAACCTCAAAAGAACTTAAAGGTATATACACGCATATCGATAAAACTCCGATTGAAAGAGTTTTATACTCAGAGAAAATACAAATAAATCTCCTTCCCTCTGTCCAATCTTCTATTCGATACTCTCTTCTCTCATGGAATCCGAATTCTCTCTTTTCACTTTAGGAGCATTTATACTTCTTGGGATGATTTTTGGCAGTTTCTCGAGCGTGCTCATATATCGATGGAAGCACCATACATGAGGCATCTGGACAGGAAGAAGCCAATGTCCTTCTTGTGATCGTGTTCTCAGAGCTCGAGAACTTATACCAGTTTTTTCCTATATATTTCAGAGAGGAAAATGCGCCAGTTGTAAAAAACCCATACCACTCACCTACCCTCTTCTCGAACTAACGATGGGGCTTTGTTTCGGAATAGTTGGATACGTCGCTTCTTTCCTCTCACTCCCACTATTTTCACCTGGTGTTCTCCTACTGCTTATTTATATTTTTATTACTGGAATATATATTTGGTATGATATCCTCTATATGGAGATACCTGATCAAGCCCTGATTCCGGGAATCTATCTTGCGATCTTTAGTCTCTGTATTTGTACTTTTTTTCCTTTTTCCTGGTCAGATGAGCTCTACACCTTTCGACTTGAAGAAACCTCCCTTCTCAAAAGCAGTGCTCTTGGAGCCTGGGTACTCTATAGTTTTTTTTACCTACAAATACTCATTCCTGGGGGAATATACGCTATAAAAAAAGGGAATATCCGACTCCTTTGAGAAATATTGATATCATACTGCCTCTATCCCCTCCATATTCTCAGTTTTTGATGCCTTCTCAAGGATTCAGGAAGCGAAGATTCAAACGAAGAGATTCCCACTTGGATTGGAGGTTGAGACTTACGGATCGCTCTATTTATATGAATTACTCTTGGGCTCAGTCTTGGTATAGCGAGTTTTATTTTTGCATACGTACTTGGGAGTATTTTTGGTATTGGCTATATTTTCTACACAAAAAATCGAAACGCTCATATCGCCTTTGGTCCATTTTTATGAGTAGGGTATATACTGGCACTCCTTTTCTCCCCTTCCATATTTTCATTTATTAGGACCTTATCAATTGGAATAAATATATAATTTATTCTTTAATATAAATGTCAATTACTCTCTGCTCGACAGAAGATGAATATCCCATATAATCAAGCTACTTATTACATATTTTCTTATGTCTGATACCAATAAAAAACTGAAAAATATTCGTGATCTCATACTCCTTGCTCAGGATTCTATCAACTCAGCTAAAAAAATTATCTCAACTATGGTAGAGAGTGATCCAAAAGAAGCACTCGAATTTGATACTGAAGGACTTGCGAATTATGACAACTGATCTGAAAAAATTATTGAATGAGTATTCACTGGGGATGGCATGCTTGGATCAGATGGGAACTTATATCCAGTACCGCAAAACTATGCCTCTAAATCTCTTCTCGTTCAGGGTAGTAAGCTCAAAGCTACTATAGATGGATCTGGAAAAATCGTCTATAAGATCATCAAAGAAATCGAGTATGAGACAAAGAAATGAGTTATTATCCAACATGGAGAAAAATATCAAATCAATACTGAAGATGCTGCTTATAATGTTCTCCTTGCAGCTATCACTTTCCATAAGTGTCAAGTATGAGATACGGTTTCCATACGAGTACCTCACGGGAAAGAGGCTACCTATGCCGTAATCGAATCAATACTTCCAAAATCATAATTTTTTATGCGAAACGTCTCTCGAAATCAGTCATTTTCTCCACAAGGAATTCCGAAATCATTTTGGATTATAAGTTTCTGTCTCATCATTTTTCTCTGATGGAGGCTTATCACCCACTCCTGAGAAGCTCTAAGCACAGGAAACTATATCTATATAAATAAAAGTACCGGTTCTACCGTTTCTGTTTTTCTTAAAACGACGATTAAAAAAAATATAGAGTGAGAGGAGAAGCTCTACGATACAGATCTCAAGATGGAAGTAGAAAATGGGGAGTGAATTTTTCATTCACAAAATCGTAATATTTCTTGATTTGTATCTCTTCATGGAGCCATCGCCTACAAAGGGAAAGATATAGACCGAGAAAGCATCGAGCTCGTCAATGGAACATCGTGGGTGGAAGCTGATGCGTCATCCGTCATTGCACTTAAGAATATTACTCTTTATCCTGAGGGAGCTTCTACGTGTATTTGAATCCAGAATAATCAATGAAGTACTCTCTATGTTCTCAAGTGAAATATAAAAGCTCAGGTTTGAAATTCATCGATCCTACTTACTGCAGGGAAAAAACTCACTATACTCAATGCGGAAGTGAAAATGCCAGGGCTAAATCTAGAAGATAAAGTAGAGATTATTGATGATTCCATACGAGCGGATGACCTTTTTGTACGACATGGGGGGAATGAACTTCTCCAGTCTATAAAAAGTATCGTACCTTCTTCTGCTAGCGGGAAAGTTATGTCTGATTCCGGAGTCATTATCGGAAGTACTACTCCTTCTGCTCAAGGTCTAGAAATTATTAGTCCAGCTCATGAGTCTATATCGAATAAAAATACATTTGATATTACGGGTGTGATTAAGAATAGTCTCATCACAAAAGTAACTATTGATAATAAAGAAGCTTCTGTAAGCCCAGTAGATAGTACATTTATTTATAAAGACTTTAGGATTGATAGTGAAATCAATGACCTCGTATACAAAGGATACGACGCTTCCAATACTATAGTATCGAAGTGATTTATTACCGTCTATGCGAGTGCTAAGTCTATCGAAAACATGCAAAAACCGACGGTTACTTCCTACCCAGTCAATGATAAACTCCTCACAATTGTAGCCCCAAAAGAGAATCCATATAAAACGACTGAAAATATAGTTCGAATCCAAGGTGTAGTTCCTCTGAATAGTGTAAAGTCTATTACTATTAACGACTTTAAGCTAACGAAATTTAAGCCACTATCCACTGATTGGTACTATTTCGCCAACAAAGATTACAATACAATGAATGAATGAATAAATCTCTATAAAATACGCTACTATGATGCGAATGATAAGCTTATTTCTGAACAACTTTTTACTATAGTGAAAGAAATTCCAGAATGAACAATTCCTCTCTAGAACTCAAAACTCCCAAAACATATAATACAGCGTGTATGCAGAATTATTTTAGAAAAACCTCAGGAAGTACTCTCATGGAAGTGATTGCGGTTCTCGGAATCGTATCTCTTGGAGTGATCAGTGCTTACTCTATCATCGGATCGTGAAGAAAGCTCTCTGCTCATACAGAAAATACGATCAAGGCTATAAATATTGCACGGGATGGCATGGAGGGATTGATCGTAATTCGTAACACGAATTGGGTGAAATTTTCTAGTGATCGAACCAACTGCTGGAATACCCTTAATTCAAATGTAAACTGTATAGGAAATCCCTTTCCCAGTGCTGCCCAGATAGGCACTGGATCCTATATAATATATAATGAAGCAGGTATATGGACCCTAAGTGGAATAGTCGCAGATACTCTAGCACCTGAAGATTCAAAAACAAACTGGACAGGATATCGGAGCAAATATAAAGTCTTTATCGATGGTGAAGGGTATGCCTCTCAAACAGGAACATATGCTACAGAATGTAAGTGAGCAACATCAACTGGATGCATATCACGGTTTGCGAGAGAACTTTATATAAACTATACGGGAACTGGAATTATGAATATTTCTAGCATAGTAAAATGGTATGATCAAGCTTTTACCGGTAGTGCGGTATACAAACAAGTAATACTCAATACAGAATTGACGAATTGGAAGAGTAAGTTCTAAAATTTGCATTTCTAAGATATATATGATAAGCTACTTAGGAAATATAAATCCCGAGCTATGCACATCAATATACATCTCGCAAAACCTATTCTTATTATCTGGGGAGTGAACTGTATTTTAGGTCTTGCGATCGCCATCAAACAGGTCTGGATCCCCTATATGTCAGCGAGTAATGAAACTTACTCGAACCTGCAGAGCGATCCTTTCGATGGAACGACAGAGCCTATTACTTATATTCCAGATTGGACACATCTCTCTAATCAAGACAAATCCCGACGTTTTGAAGATATCTCCATATCTGAATTTTTACCGATACCTCACTATGATCTCTCTATCCTTGCTGATGATAGAGGTATAATCAAAAATTCTCTCCTCGCGAGGTATACCTATCCAGTAGTCTATATGGGAAACTATTCGCTTGACTATAAAGAGAATAATGGAGGTCACCCAGGCATCGATATCCGTGCACCCATAGGAACTCCTGTTCTTTCCATCGCGAATGGAGTCATAGTAAAAACCGTAGAATCAGATAATGTGGGTACAAAGTTTATAGTGGTACGTCACGATAAAGTTCCACTTCCTGATGGGAATTTATGAACTCTCTATTCATCATACCTTCATCTCTCAGAAATTATCGTTACCGAATGAAGTAAAGTACGCAAGTGAGATATGATAGGTCGAGTAGGGATTACCGGGATTACAACGACTCCCCATCTGCATCTGCAGATTGACACAAGCGATGCACCCTTCCATCCCTATTGGCATTTTAGCTCATGAGATTCTCGTACTGCAGGACTATGATTTTTTGAATCCATCAACAGATGACTCAATGCTGATCTCGCAAAAAAATATACTATTAACCCACTCATATTTGTCGAAAATCATCTTTCTGGATGGAATAATCAAAATCTCGTAGCGAATAACGGTGGGGAAAAATCTATAAACTCTATAACATACGCTTCATCCGCGGACTCAAAAGAAAAGATATGTGAAAAAAGGAGATTTATCGATGTCAGTCCTACTTCGGGACTCGGAAAAATACTTTACAAATTGATAGATGAAAAGTGCCTTTTTCAATCCAGTAGTTCAAAGCTCGATCCAAAAACGAGCATTACTCAAAGAGAAGCAATTATGACGATAATGGATTTTTATAAAATACCGCCAAGTCAGGGAATAAGTTCCTTCCTCGATATTCCTATAGGGGATGAACTCCAAGGTTATGCTATATCTTGAGATAAAAAATGAGTTTTTATAGGAAACTACCTTTATCCGAACAAGATCCTCTCTAAGGAAGAGTTTATCGAACTCGTCGTCAGACTCGGAAATCTTCCTAAGAATCCTTCCCAAATGAAGATATATGCGGACGTAGAAAACCTCAACCCCCATCTTTCTTCTCTCCAAGACTACTGATACTCGATAAAAGCTCGATGAGGAAAAATATATCCTAAATCAATCTTAAATAGACAAACAATGATCCAAATACTCGGAAATCTTCAAAAAAAGTAGATTTTTATTCATACCTGGATAAGATAAAAATAGGTTTTTTCCTTTCTGTTTCTATCTTCTGATTGTATCCTATTATTATGTCTCTTCGAAAAATCATATTCTTTATTCTACTTGCTATACTCCTTGTAGGCATTATCTTTGGCGCCTGGAAACTGTCGCAAGCATCAAAAACTCCGACTACAACTCCAAAAAAACTTACCGTCTGGATAGTAGGAGATGCAACTGAAGGTTTTGCTCCAATTATAGATGGATTTAAGGCTGAAAATAGTCAGTACAATAAAACAAATATAGAGTTTATAAAGTTTGGATCCTACGACGAGTATACTAAAACGCTTCTTTCGGTCATGGCGGACGGAAAATGACCTGATATCTTTGTGGTAGATGCAGGAAAAGATGATCTCTTGGAATCAAAGATAGAGCCAATCCCTGATTCGAACTTCGACATGGATGACTTCTACAAACGATTTGATACTGTTTTCTTCAATACACTCATCGCGGAAACCACTGATGAAACTACAAAAGTAAAAACTACATATATAAAAGGAGTTCCTCTCGGGTATGAAACGCTCGGTATTTTTTATAATAAATCTGCCTATCCTACCTTTCCTACGACATGGGCAGATTTGGATCTTAAATATGTAAACCCTCAAGAGTGAGTGCTTCCAGCAGGTCTCGGACTGAGCCCTCGATATATACAAAATGGAGTAGACCTCATCGGACTCTTCTTGAGCTACGATAAGATAGAAGATTATACATCTTTGCAAAATGCTTCCCACTCGCTAGAGTCCTATATTTCTTATTCGTGAAAGGCTAGGAAACTCGACCCAAGTACTTCTGTAGCAAATGATGAAAGTACGACTTCACTGACTGAAACTTCAACAGGAGCAGACATTTGAATTCTAAAAGCCAAAATGACTGAAGAAAATACAACGATGACAGATCTTTTCGTTCGAGGAGAAGTAGGAATGATTTTTTGATATCCTTCCCTAGTGCGGGAAATCGAGTATGCAAAAAAACGAGCATGAGATGCTTCACATACTGACATTGTATTGACAGCTCCTATGCTCAAGGTAGCTCCTGATAGCCCACGAAAGAGTATCGCTCGATACTCGTACTTTGCGATTTCTAAAGGTTCTTCCAACAAAGTAGATGCACTCAACTTTCTCAAGTATCTCTCGACTGAGTGAGCACAAGCAAAATATCTAGAAGCATTTCCATTCTATATTGCAGCTCAAACATCATTTCATGCGAATCAGATGGAACTCCCCCTTTCTCCTTCCTTTGCTCGTGCGAAGATAGGAAGTTTTATACAACCAGAACAACAAAACTTCATTTTTCATTATGGGGTTTGGAGTACCTTTGAAGATTGACTTTATAAAATTATTGACAGAAGTAATAATATAGATATAAATAAAGCAACGCTCTCCCTTTGACTTCGAATACAATGCCAAATTGATCAGACCCTTTTCCAAGTAAGTATTTGAAAGAATTGTAGTGATATACGTGAATAAAATTGCATTTCGTAAAAAATTATGATAGAGTAAAATAAATAATTACCATTCGTCCATTCGCTATGAAACTTATACTCAAAATCTTTATTTTTCTCTCCGTTCTTATCGGTGCATGGTCGTACTTTGGAGGAACTAGTACTACCAATGCCGTTTGTCTTTTTAATATGGGAGTGGATTGTAGTGAGGGAAAGATTCCTTACGATCCTTGCCCAACTGGAAAATGTATAGACGCTGGGGTTGGGAACGTAGGTACTATTCTCAAAGTTGCGTGAATCAGAACTGATGAAACCCTTACGCAGTATGCCGTTCGAGTCGTAAAATACTTTCTTACTTTTGTTACGATCATAGCGGTTATCTATATCATATGGGCAGGGTTTCAGTTGATGACCGGTGCATGAGATGAAGAACGATCCAAAAAAGCCAAAAATATCATCATCTATGTCTTAGTAGGTATCATCGTAATGTGGCTTGCCTACAGTATAGTCACTCTGATCGTCGGCGCTGTATCTAAAAAGGTAAGCTTCCTCGACTGGATCCCTCAGGTCAACGCCGAAACCTATACTGAAAATGATAGCAATACATTTAACGAATATAAAAAAAAACTCCAGGCCATAGGTGAGCAACTTGAGGTAGAACTCAGAGTTAACGCTCGAGTGAGTAGCGGACTCCTTTCGGATGTACGAAACCTGATCAATGAAGGATTCAATACCCTTCCTGATGATCCCAATTCAAGTATAAAAAACGATAGTCTTAAGCGAGGAGTAGACCTCTATCTCCAACTCGCTGAAAAAAATCCAGGATCAACCAGAGATGTAGCTAATCTTATTTCTGGGATTAGTACTTTCGTTTCTAGCGCACAAATCGAACAGATTAGCTGACAAATAGAAGCCTCGCCGATGGAAGGAAATGCACCCCTGACGGTGACATTTCGGGCTACCAATGTAAAAGATCCGAGCTGAGTAGTGCCTTCCCGAGATAACTTCATCTGGTGGACGAGGATTAATGGGGGGATTCGAAAAGAACTCGGTCGTTGACCGACTTTTACGTATACATTCTCGGAGGAACAAACATATACTGTTTTTCTAGATATTGTTTCTGGGAGTCGTAATAAAAAATGAAGGATTGATGTCCTTCCATTTTCTGATTCGAAACAAATAGAAGTGAAACCGAGAATTGGAAATATTACTCTTTTTATCAATGGAGTGAACGTGAGTGACCTCTCTACCTTCAAGGTAAACCCTGCTATGGCCAAGGCTGGACTTACCATCGATGCCACAGCATCAAGGGGATCAAACGGAACGGTGATCCAAAAAACAACCTGGGATTTCGGAAATGAAAATCAGATAAACTATCCTTGAGCTCCTCAGATCGAACGACAAATCTATGCAAACGATGGGAAATACTCACTCTCCCTTGAACTCGTGAATAACCAAGGACAAACATTTACCAAAAATATAACAATTCTTGTAGTAGATCCAGCATCAGTTATCCAGACTGAGAAGGATCGAGGATTTATCGGAGAAACCTTTCGATTTAGTGCTCTTTCTTACTTTACCCAAAGTAGTAATATCGCTTATAGATGGGAAATTCTTGATCGAGATACGAATGGGAAAGTCCTCTCATCTGACGGGAGTTCGGTAAGTTATATTTTTCAAAAAGTAGGAAGATACACTGTGACTCTCTATGCAAAAAATCCAAATGGAAAAGAGGATATCGACTCTCGTGAAATCACTATAGAATCAAAAGATCCTGTAGCAAACCTCGAAATCAATAGTAAGAATTCGGAAACACCAAATGTGTATCTTTTTGATGGATCACGAAGTTATGACGCAGATACTTCAAAAACGAGTGGACTTAGTTATCGTTGGCGTGTCGATTGAGCCCTCGTTGATCTTGATATGAGTGCTAAAAACGGAGCCATGGGGTACTATACTTTTTCAACTCTTGGTGAGCATAGCGTCAGTCTTACCATAGCAAATCCATTCGGAAAAGTAACAACCGTTGAAAATAAAATAACTGTCAATTCACTACTTTCCGTGAACTTAGACATCGATCCATTGGTCGCGAGAATCGGTGATGTTATCAATCTCTCGGCAAAATCACCAAATGCTTATTTTTATGAATGGTCATTTAGTGATGGAAGCTCCGCCATTCTCGGATCAGAAAAAAATATCCAACATTATTTTAAACAAAGTGGATCCTACACCGTCACCCTGGTTGTGAAAAGTGCAGATGATAAGCAATCAAATACGATATCTCGAAGAATATATGCTACCGATGCTACTCATCCCTTCGCTCTTATAGAAGCAAAAGATGGAGTCAATATTATCGAAGAAACACCAAAAGCGTGTGACGAGCATGATGCTTTTATAATCGATAGAACTCAAAATATTACAATTGATGGTTCGAATTCTATCAATATCGATGGATCAAAGTCAGGACTCAGTTATACCTGGAAGTATCAGTGAAAAAATGTAACCACGACCAGTCTAAACCAAAAATTCGATGAACTCGGATGTTTTCCCGTTGAGCTTGTCGTAAAAAGTAATAAAAATGGAACAATAAGTAGTATGAAGAAATACCTCAGTATTCGTAATCTTGCTCCTAAAATTACTTCTATCAGTGCCTCTCGTGATACAAATACAAAAGTGAGTAGTCAAAAAGTACTCATAAATGTCAGTGCCAATGCGGCTCGTGATGAAGATGGTGTCATCGTGAGCTATCTCTGGTACTACTATACTGATAGTGATCCTGAGCCTCAGAATATACGTATTACACAGACGCCGAATACCATATTTGTAGTCCCTAATATTACGGAAAAATACTACTTTGGTGTGATTCTCGAAGATAATGATAGTGCTAAGATGAATAGTCGAGATCAAGGAAGCGAAGTGATTCCTCTTCTTGTGACCAACGATGATGGAAATGTGAATATCCCTCTTATTTCACTCACTACAGGAAATTCCAGTGTCAATGTAGGAGAAAGTGTCACCTTTAGTGCGAGTGCCAAAACGATTCTCTGAAAAGATATTACCAATTCTAGTGAGTACTTTTGGGACTTCAACGGAGATGGTATCGTAGATAAAAAATGATCAGAATCACGAATTACCTATATATACACAAATGCTGGAACGATGAATATGAAGGTAAAGGTTGTATATAATGGAGTTTCCAATTCGAAATATCAGACCATGTACGTCAAAAATGAACTTAGTCCTAATGTTTCCGTTTTTCGAAAGGAAAACAAGATTTTTGCCATCAATACGAGTTTAGGAGTATTCGAAAAGGCTCAATGGACCTTCTGAGAGGCTACTTCGAATAACCTCTATAGTGCGTCTTATGATTTTGGGTCAGATCCCCTCCCACTTTCTGGAAAGCTTGAAGTTTCTGATGCCAATGGAAATACAAAAGACATAGAATTCCCTATTGCTTCGCTCTCGAGCTTGCCGTCCTCAAAAGGTGAAATAGGGGTGATTTCATCTCCTGAAATGGAAGACAACACCATCACTCTCAAAAATAAATCAGATCGGATTGCAATATGACTCTTTACAAATGAAGCGACTCGATACGTTATCGATGAAGATATTTTGATCGATAGCGATCTTGATGGGGTGGGAGATAATGATGTAGATAATAAAAATACTGATTCATATACCACATGAGCCCCTTATATCTTAACCTCTCTCAGTGACGCTAATTCGAGAGAAAGAAAAATAAAAGTGAGCATATACGATGGTGAAACTCTCCGTGAAAGTCGAGTTATTCGGGTAATTCTCGAGTATATAGCCGGAACTAACAGTAGCCTAGGAAGTGGAGCTCTTGCAACGAAAAGCCTCAGTGCCTGAGACCAGGATAGTATGGATATCCTTTCTGCCAAGATCCGAGCACTCACTTCTGATGACAGAGCTGTTTTGATGCAAAAGTATAATCTCCTTCTCGAAAACTGGGAAGACCCTACAGAGAAGACAAAGCTCCTCATTGATATACAAGAATATATAGATACTTCCACCCTTTCTCCGACTGATAAAAGTGACTTTTCAAAAACTCTTAATTCCCTACTTATAGGAGATGGAAAACAATCAGATGATGTATCGATTGCCACCTTGGTAATCAAGAATCTCATACCTTCGTCAAATACATCATCTGCAAAAATCCAAGAAAACCTCGATCTCATAAAATCTCACCCAACGAACCTGACAGAAAATAAAAAACTCGGTACAGAGATCTTATGACTGATCAAGGATGATGCTACGATCGAAGATAAGTACAAACTCCTCATAAAAGAACAGCTCAAGATTATTGTCAGCGGTGAATCAGTCGCACCTATAGAAACTCCTACTATAGAAAATCCGAGTTCGGATAGCTCAAGCGCGATTGTAAATTTTATAAAGGGGTTCGTTAAGATATTTCTCATTATTATTGGAATCCTGTTATTTATACTCTTTTGAGGATTTCTCTGGTATACTTTCTCAAAAAAGAAAAGTCAAATAGGATTTCAGGATTTTATCATAGATTCTATTTTTCATGGAGGAGCTAAAGAAAAATCTCCAAATATATCTGTAGTACAACCAGTTATTCCTCGAGCTCCCAGTGCGAGTCTTCAAAATGAAGATCCTCTGAAAACTATGGGCATGGAACAAACGGCTTGAAAAATAGAAACAACAACTCCACCAGCCACAGGTCAGTATGATCCTTTATCTTTGATTTCTCATGATACGCTTACGGAAAGTTCGACAGCACAAGAAATGCCCCCATCTTCAGTTCCAGACTGGCTCAAAGTAAATACTTCTAATACTACTGCTCAGGAAAATAATACAGCGAGCCCTATTGTGGAGATACCTCCTTCTCCCGAAAAAGAGACAGTTCCTTGAGATAGAGCACTCCCTGATACCACACTTACTGCGTCAATGACGGATACTAGTGTATCAACTGATGTATCAGAGAAGATGCCAACTCATCCCGCAAGAGAAAACTCAGATTTTGATCTCTCAAAAGATCTCATTTCTATGAATCAGGTAGATCTCCAGACTACAGATACTATTCCGGAATGGCTAAAACCGTCAGTCTCAGATACAGCTCCAAATATCCTTCTAGATTCCAATGATGCCATGGAAGTCTCTACTTCCTGAAAACTTCCCGATGCTCTGACCACTTCGGTGGAGGCTATTCCAAGCTGGCTTAAAGAAACTACACCTTCACCGGTAATAGAAGAATCTCGGGTAGAGACTCCCCTGCCTCCTGAAGCGGGAAAATCAGTGCCTTGAGAAGTTCCTATATCGAATAGCACTTCGAGTCCAGAACTAAGCGATGCCAAACTTCCAGACTGGCTTACAGCATCTGTCGAAACTATAACGCCTACAACTCCTGCACCAGTATCTTCGGATGAATCCCCATTGATTATCAAACCTGGAAACAAGAAATCCGCTCCTAAAAAAGAAACTTCATCTGCAGGATCAGAAAACTCACGTAAAGATTTACCAAGCTGGCTTCAATAAATTACTTCCGAAAGGAGGTTTTTTATTTGATACTTTTGACTGGATACCATCTTATGATATACTCTTTCTTAAATAACACTACTCTATGGATACCCCAGATAAAAAAGATATAACTCCTTCAGAAAAACCTATATGATCCATGCTTGATCAGATACTCGAAGAGGCAAATAAATGAAGTACTCAGTCAACTTCATCTCTATCACTAGAAAATAAAAGTGGCAACATACAAGAGCCACCAAAAATAGAAAATAAGATTATAAAAAAAAGTGAACCTGTTTCTGGAGCCTTACTCTTCAAATTTTTTGGAACAATCTTCTTGATAGCACTGATATTTTTTGGAAGTTTTCTTGCTTATGTAGTATTCAACCCATCGCAAGCTCAGTTCTTCGGTAATTTTGGTATTGATCTCAATGATGTAGCTATCCTGCTTCAAAAACTAGTAAACGGTATTTTTGGACTCATCGTTTTTATGACCTCAGTGCTTTGGATATATATCTTATTCAAAGCTATATGGACATCTAAGGAGCTCAAAAGAACAAAACTATTGAGATGGCTTTTAGCTGGATTTATTGGAATTATTTTATTTTCACTTATCACCCTTTGGGCAGTCCTCATACAGACGATAAATGCTTCTGACTATACAGGTGGGAATATCAAACTGTATGATCAGGAACTGGGAACGAAGGGGGATGGTCGATACAGTGCACTTCTTACAAAAACGACCGAACTTATTGGTCCCATCCGTATTCTTTTTGATATTTCAGCTAATGCGACGACTATGGGAAGGAAAGGTATTAATATCGAATCCTTTCGGATAGATTTTGATGGGGCAAGATGTGATGATGGTGGGAGTGTAGTGACCGGATCGAATACATCAGACAAGAGTATCGTCTGTCTCTTCGACAAGATAAAATGATACAATCCGAAATGAGTTTATATTAGTCGAGATCGAACGTGAAAGCCCATAGAAACGGATATGATCTTCCCTCCGATAGAAGTACGAGGTCTCGTAGATATGAAACGTCAGAGAAATAAAGACAATAAATCTATCGTCACTCTCGACGCTTCCTCACTCCAAAAAGTGGGAAATCCTATCTGGCAATATGAAAATGGGTCAAGGGTAAAAAATAGCATTACTGAGGTCGAGTGAGATACTACCAAGTATATCTGTCTCATGGTATTTCCTGGTGTGTATCCTGACTCTTGTCGTTGGTTTGTCATCGGTCCAAGTCTAAATCAGGAAAATATTGGTGTTATCGTGGCGAGCGTTGATCCAGGAAGTTCTCTCTCTTACACCTTTGATATCGATAAAATTACTATTGATGAAAATCAAATCCTCAGTATCGAATGGCTTCTGGATAATCAATCTATCATATGTGATAATAAGAAATCTTGTGTATATAATTTTACAACCTATGGAAAAAAGGATATCCAGGCAAAAATCACCCTCGCGAATGGAGAAGAATATATACTTCCCTATACTCTCGAGCTTCAAGAGCCTCTCAAACTCGCGAGGTGACTGAAAGTACTCGATGCCGATGGAAATAAACTCAATACCGATCAGACCTATGACTCCACCCTCCGTGCCTATATCATAAAAGATGTAAGTATTCCCAGTACTCTTAAGATGGATGCTCGAGATATAACCCCTGCTCAACCTGGATATACACTCGATAAAGTAGAGTGGAGAATACTCGCGAAGAAACCCCCTCCAGAGAAAAGAATCTGAGATACTCTTCAAGTGGATATCCTAGAGGCTACTCGATATAGTATCTATGCTACCTATACATTCTCATATACACAGTGACAAAATATAAAACAAGCCACAAGTCAAGAGACAGTTATCATCGATACTGAAAATAGGAATCTTATACCTATTCTTTCTCTCGATCTTTCTTCTGACTATGCTCCAGCAACGGTAAAAGTAGATGCTTCTGCAAGCCGAGCGAGCAATGGAGAAATCGTAAAATTTATCTTCGACTTCTGAGAAGGCAAAGAACCCGTAGAAGGAGATTCTCACCAAGAATACCAGTATCTAGAGGCAGGTGATAGAAATATTACTCTTACTGTCGTCGCAAGTAATGGAGAAAAGGCAACTATTACTAAGAAAATTATCATCAAAAAAGCTGAGCGGGTCGTCGATTTTTCTCCGAGTATCGCTCCCGGTATCGCAGGAAGTGAGGTTGATTTCACTCCTGGAACTATTATATGACAAGTATCAGAATATATCTGGAACTTCGGTGATGGTTCGCCTGTAGTTCGAACTATGAATGCTACGCATAGCTTCAAGAATCCAGGAAAGTACTCTATATCACTTACGGTACGCTATAGTGATGGAACTCAGAAAACTGAAACGAAGGAATATGCAGTCGAATCTACTCTTATAAACTAGTGTTTGAATTCAAGACTCCTCATATATTAGAATCCAAAAAAATATCCGAATTCGGATATTTTTTATGAAAGACCAAATACTCAAAGTTATACTATTTTCACGCGTGTACAAAAGTTCCTCGTATTTCTTCATGTCCAATCTGGTCTATATCTTCGATGCGACAGACAAATATAGGCATTTTTTCATCCTTGGCGAGAGCAATAGCTGTCTGATCCATAACTCTGAGATTTTGACTGAGAGCTTCTTCGAGACTGAGTTCTTCATATCGAACTGCATCACTATGTTTTTTCGGGTCTTTATCATAGATACCATCAACTTTAGTCGCTTTGACAACACAATCACACTTCAGCTCCAGTGCTCGAAGTACGGCGGTAGTATCCGTTGTGAAGTAAGGATTCCCAGTTCCCCCTACACAGATCACTACTCTCCCCTTCTCCAAGTGACGGATCGCTCGACGACTGATATAGTCCTCAGCAACCTTATGAACTGAAATCGCAGACATCACCCGAACGGGTTTACCGAGGCTTTCGATCGCTTCTCATATAGCAATCCCATTGATAATAATCCCAAGCATTCCCATATTATCACCCGCCGCTCGGTCAAGACCACCAGCTTCCAGTTCAATCCCTCGAAAGATATTTCCTCCTCCTACAACGATGACAATCTCAAGGCCCTCTGTATCAATCAGGTGGATAATCTTTTTCGCGAGAAAAGAGAGAAATTTAGGATCAATCCCATATCCTTGTTCACCCTGAAGTGCTTCTCAGGAAAGCTTGAGAAGGATGCGTTTGGGAGCATGGTATTTTTTCATACGGAGTATATAGTTATAAATTATTTTTATGGATTAACGACAAGTAGATTCCCCTCTCTGTTTATCTTCAATCTTTCAAGGAGATCAAGCCATAAAATGGCTATAAAAAAATCCCTTAAAGTGAAGGGATATATTTTGTATAGAAGAAAAAAACGACTGAAAAAGCAAGAACAAGGATAAAAAGGATAGAAAGTCCAATAATACCAGAGTTCCGCTTTTCGACTTCCTTTTCAAGATGAGCGATTTTTCCCGTAAGTGTTTCAGTATCCTCACTACTCTTATGCTTCGCGCTTTCGAGGAGAAATGTTGCCTGTTTATAATCAACGAGTGGGATGGTATTCTTGAGTTCGGTTTCACTTTTTCCGAGTCGGTACGAGAGGTCCTGGATAATCTCATCTTTTCTCGCGATGATCAACTGTGCATCGCTGTAAAGGCTACTATAGTCTACCATTTGTTTCTGGCTTCTCGGATCGACAAGATTCTGCGAAGCTGCCTTGGGCTCATCATCAAATATGACCACATAGTCCTCCTGCTCACGAGCAGGTTCCATCGTACGGACTTTTTCTACATCGACATCATCAAGGTAAATCTTCTTCCCGATTCGCTTTGTATGAATACGCTCCGCTTGGATATGTCGATCCACGGTGCGAGTCGATACCCCAAGCCTCCGAGCTGCTTCGACTCTATCGATGGTAAATGCCATAATAAATAAGATACGAGTATGCGACGTATCCTATAGAAAAATCTATAAAATTCAAATGAAATTCGAATGTAGAGCTTTAGGGTGAGGATATATTTTTTCGCAAAATAAGATACACCTCGAGGCTCTAGACTCACAAATTTCTAAAAACTATCCTTTGAGCAAGTTCGAAATTTTTAGAGTTATCTCATCACATATCGTTCAACCTGCTTCCAGTAGGCGAAAAAGGACGCACAATATAAGCTGACTTCAGGAATCATATAGGGGTATGGAGTTTTTGTGACTCAAGTAATTCCCGAGTAGAGAGAATGATCAATGAGGTATATTTCTTTCTCGGAGAGTGCCCGAAATGTATCTCTTAATGCCTCAATCTCTCCGACATAGATTTGAATGCCCTGGATATTGTCCTTCGCAAGCTTACAAGTGAAGTCGATCACTTTCTCGGAAACTGGGAATTTCTTAAAATGCGAGGGGGAAAGAACCAGGATACGATTGGCCTCGATATCGCTCATCCAGTCAGGAGAAACCCAATAATTGGTATAGATACAGAGCGGTTTCCCCGGCTCAAGAGAGATCTCTGCCGGCTCAGGAAGGAGTGTTCTGAGATGAAGGGATGTATACACTTACATATGGTCTGGTACATTCGTCGTCAATATATCATCATATGTTCTATCGAGGAAATTTTTTCTCTGAGTCGATCCTGTGTATTGGTTGATATTAGACTGGATGGTGATATACTTCTTCGAAGAAAATGCTCAGGCATTCCACTGCCAACTACAAGTATTCGAGGCGAGATCGCCATCAAGGAGGTGATAGTACATCCACTGACTTGGAGTCCGCCAGTGGGCTCCACTAAGATTACAAGCTATACCCGCGATATACATACGAAGATGGTTATGCATATATCCGGTCTCATAGAGGGATACTATGCCCGCATCGAGCGCTTCAATCCCAGTACTCGCTTCAGAGAATGCTCGTGGCATATCATGGGTGAGTACATCTTCCTGGTCAAATCGGATATCCACCATCATACGATCGGTCCCGAGCCCCTCCCATACCCGGAGAAAATACTCTCGCCATCCGAGCTCTTTCAGAAACTGTTCGATCTCATGAGGACGATATCCCCGAGCGAGAACTCGTTTCCGTATTTCTGATATCGTCACAAACCCCCGAGAGATATATGGTGAGAGCATAGTGACATGACCTGAGAGATAGTTACGATCTTTGCCATAGGCTATGGGGTCGATAGCATCGATTCGAGCCTCGATACTCGGTCGATCAGTTGGGAATACGTAGTGGGGAATTTTGAGGGGCATTGTATAAATAAGTGAGTGGTATTGTGAGTTATTTCAACACTATTTTATTATAATTTTAAAGTGGTTTTAGGATTTTTTTCAACATGACCTGGAATCTAGAACTTACGAAGATACATTTTTCAGATACTCCTTCGCGTCAGAGAGACTCCCATCGAATACCTTCAGCGCGCCAGAAGTGACAATCCCCTTCTCTCCGTCTCTATGGAGGATGATACACTCTCTTTCTCGGGATTCGGAGACAAGTATCCAGAGATTTTCGAGGTTCGGACGAGACCGAGTATCAACGCTAAGATATCACCGCTTGAGCGCCCGCTCATACTCCTCTCGCTCATAGGCATAGAGATGATGTGGGACAGACCTGCTTCATATACGAATCCCTGACTTCTTCCCTTTCGAGAGGGCATCGATGTGTTCGAGTTTGAGTTTTGGCATAAATTAGAGAATAATTTTATCTTGAATAAGTATATCAGTCATCAGAACTCCTTCATGGTAGCTCTTTGATGACTTTACCCTGCAGAGGTAGAGATCATGATCTCCTCATCCTTCGGGAAGTTTCTCGATCTCTTCAAGCTTTATATATCAAGCTATCCCTGCAAGATCACCCTCCATCGTGAGGAGTCTTTTTTTCCTCAAATATTCAATCTTATCATAGGATTTTCACGATTTCTTCCCAAGGACTCTCACGAGTGAAGAGTGATCGGGAGCAAGGATTTGGAGTATACCTCTATGGGTCACTTGCCAGTTCGCGAGAGACTGAGTATTATGATAGAGAGCGATGATATAGTGCTTCGGGTTCATACTGACTGGTGTGATATAGGTTATAATATTCATATTTTTCACTCACTTGAGATTCTCCGTAAATAGAGAATATACGGGATATGATGGAAGATTCCAGGCTTTTCGCATAAAGGTTATTGGATTTTATGGATAAATATTTCCTTTGCTTTTCTGATCTTCTCGATATCGACTTTCGCAAGCGTCGAGAGGATATAAGGGGTGCGTCATGATTCAAAGAGAGACTGATTACGATCCACGAAGTCCCAGTAGAGATGGGTCATCGGACAGGTTTTTTCTTTTACAGAGTACTGGCAATTCCGACAATAGTCGCTCATCTTTTCGATATAGTTCCCTCCAGAGATATAGGGTTTTGTCGCGAGACGACCGCCGTCACTATACTGACTCATAGCAAGGACATTCGGAGTAACCACCCACTCGAAAGCATCGGTATACATCTCCCAGAACCACCGATTGACTTCAAACGGATTGTATCCTCGCAGGAATGCGTAGTTCCCGATAATCATAAGTCGTTCTATATGATGCGAGTAGTTTTCATCTTGCACTCGCTTCAGTACGGTATCGACACAGTTCATCGTCGTAACCTCTCAAGAGTAAGTTTTCCCTTCATAGTTCCACCAACTATCAGGAAGTTTTTCCCGATGACCCAGTGCATTCTGAGTATAGATATCCTCATAATAGTAGAGATAGAATTGCCTCATGTACTCGCGCCAGCCGAGGATCTGTCGAACGAATCCTTCTTGACTCGAGAGGGGCATATGCCAGCCAAGGACCCGCTCGATGACTTCTTCTGGATGAAGGAGGCCGAAGTTGATCGCCGTCGAGAGTATCGAGTGATGAACCCTCATATCATCTTGATACATTGCATCTTCGAGCCTACCAAAATCATGAGAGTGGTACTCGAGGAAATACTGGAGAAGTGAGAGAGCATCGGCGCGGGTAACCGGAAGGAGGAAGTCGATATCCTCGCGACCGAAATACTTTTTTGCATCCTCAATATACCTTCTATCTTCTGACTCCCAATTCCAGCTTTGAGTATGATTCTTATCGAAGTTCCGATTTTCATGATCATAGTTCCACTTTCCTCCGACGGGTTTCCCAGTATCGTCCATCAGGATATGACGAGACTTCCTCATATATCGATAAAAAGTCTCCATAATCGGTGGTTTTTCGAAATTTTTTCGAAATTCTTCTCGAGTAAGAAGGAATTTTCGATTCGGAAAAAAAGAAATTGATACTCAATGGAGTATATATTTTTCGATCTTCCTTGCGAGATATTCTTCACTCGATCGCATCGAAATGATATCGGTGATTGAAGTATCAGTTACGAACTTCTCAATCCCCTCTTTATAACTCATAGCTTCAATCCAGTGAGTTTGATACCCAGCCTTTTCACATTCATCGAGAAATGCTTTCGCTATGGCATACTCAGCAATACAACTGCGGATATTGAAGGTAAGATTGCCTACGGGGGAAGATATCTGATCTCAAGTGAAGAGTATGAAAAAAATATCAGTCACTCAGGGTTCGATATATCTCAAATTACACTGATCATAGAGGATCCACTGGGCTTTTTTCATAACTAAAAAAGTGTTAAATTCTGAGTGTTACCATTTTCTCACTCCATTCATTTCTGCTGCTTCTGTCTTTTTTCTCCCTTCTTTATCGTTTTTATCTTCTCTCTCTTTCCTCGCTTTTTCCCTTTTCGGCTTCCATGCTTTTCGAGGAGAGATTTCTTATCTCTGAGATCGAGTCGACTTTTGAGCGTATAGAGGATTTCTCGTGCTTTTCGGTTCGCAGATTCGATATCGAGTATAGGAAAAGGATAGTCACGTCCGAGGATAAAATCATACTCGATAGATTCCATCTGGGAGAGCTTCCATGGTTCTGCTTGGAGGTGCTTCGGAAGTTTTGCGAGTTCCGGCAGCCAAGTCTCGACGAATCTTCCATCACTATCCTTATCGTGAAGCTGTTTGACCGGATTATAGATGCGGATCGTATTGATTCCCATCGTTCCTGACTGCATCTGGAGTTGTGGATAGTGGATACCAGGTTCATAGTCCATGAAGAGACGAGCGAGCCAGTGTGCAAATCTTCCCTGCCATGGTTGCAGAGCACTACAACAGACAAAAGAGACGAGCGTAGCTCGAGCTCGGAAATTGACCCATCCCATAGCCTGAAGCTGACGGATGACTCCATCGATAAATGGGATACCGGTTTTTGCATTTTCTACGGCATCCATAATCCTCTCATCATAGTTTTTCCTGATCGTATCGTAGAGTGCGAAAGCATTCTCCTGTTCGAACCTTGGTTCACTCTCGAGTTTTTGTATGAAGTGAGACTGCCAGTGAAGACGTGAGTGAAACGCTTGGAGTGAGCGAAGAAATCTCGTATCTCACTGTTTCTTGAGTTCGAGAAGGCGTATCCAGGTCATCTGAGCCGCTTGTTTCAGGGAAAGACATCCATACGCGAGATAGGGAGATATTCGTGAACTCGCTTCTTGTCCCTCGATCGGACGACTCATACCTCCCATATATGCCTTCCCACGAGTGAGAAGAAACGAAGCGAGTGTTCTTTGTCATTTCTGTTCTCCGCCAGTTTGAATATGATTATTTCTGATTTTTTTCTTCCAATCGTCTGGAATCAATAGGCTCTGAAATAACTTTTGTCATTCTGGAGGAGGAAGGATGGGAGCCATCATCCGGAGATTCCAGATTTTGGACCAGTCATCACGATTCGTGAGTCTTCGCACCACTCCATTGGTCGGAAACTCTCTCCAGGGGATGTCTTTCAGACTCAAGTACTTTGCCATCATGATATCTCTCTGATAGGTGATAGCGTTTCCCGTCTCTTCATGAGAGTAAATATGTAATATCTCGTAGAGTTCAAGTATATATTTCAGTACATCCGAGATATTTCGCTCGAAAATAAGAAGGGATACTCCTATGCCTTCAAGTGCTAGAGAAAGATCAAGAAGGGAATCTTCGATAAACTGTCTATGGAAGTCGGAAAAATCAGGAGCAAGCGTGACTTTCGGCTCGAAGCTATAGAACGCGATAACAGGTATCTTTTTCGATTTCCCATGCTTCATGGCTTCCGTCAGCGGAAGATGGTCACTTATACGAAGGTCGCGCTTGTACCAGACGAGGATGATTTTTTGTTTTTCTTGCATTTTTCTGAGCAATAGAGTACAGATTCCCAGTCTTTTTTCCACTTTTTCCTCATAGAAAAAGGTCGACCGCATACTAAGCAGACCTTTGACTCACGATACTGTCCACGATCGAGGATTTTCATGAGTCGTATGATAGAGAAAATCAAGATGAAGGCAAGAAAAATCCCGACCGAGTCGGGAGATTGTTATCTAGGGTTTATAAGGCTCATTTATATTACTTATTTTAAAATCATCTCTAGTATCAGAAAATCATGAGGTATCAATTTTATCTTTATCGATTATTGTAAAATCTTCTGCCGGTAACGGTATTCATACAATAGGCTTTCACAAATCTCTATAATCACTCAAAACATCTAAACTATTTGATGGTATAGGACGTCAATTATCATCGAATCACAACCATTCTGGTTTTCGTCGTCATCAATCATCCCAAAGGGAGCCAGAAATTTGATCAAGGCTTAAAATAAAATCAGCTCACTTTCTTCAATCTTCCAACACATCTAAGATTCATTTAAAGTAACGAATATTTCCAAGCTGATACACAAAAAACATTTGCGTTCATGGTGGGTTCAGCACATATGTATCCGTGACAAAAAGTAAATTATCTCGAATATAATTAGAGGCTTCACTCAAGCTAGAAAAGACTTTTGGCTCAACCTCAGATTTAGAAATCTCATCATTAAGTACTTCAGGAGATACTGCACTATATTCGAAATATTCTGGAATATATTTCTGATCAGACCTTGAGCGAAGATGTACAACCATGTCTCACTTTCATAATACTGAAGCTATAAATACAGTTTTTACTACTTGAGGACTCTTCAATCATTCCTTTCATTCTGAAACTCATGGTGTATTTGGCATATTGAAAGAAATATAAAATAACACATTCATTGTAACGCTCTCTTATATTTGTCAAATTTATTTTTATACTTTTAATACTTTATTATTTTTTGATTCAAAAATAGCATTTATCAAATACGAGAAATCTCAGATTCTCGATATTGTCCACAATCGAGTATTTTCATAGATATACTTTACATTCAAAACATGGATATTATACGAATACTGACGAATAATCAACTCTTAGTGGATCTATTGCAAAAATAAAAAATACCCCCGATTTCTCTGAGGTATTGAATATATTTAAAAATGGTGGAGATGGCGGGCACTGCCCCCGCGTCTTCAGAGGAAACATCGTAGCATCTACTCTTTATAGTACATTCTTATACAGATACGCATCAGGAAAGTACAAAAAATACGTATTCGCACCGCTTTGTATACTTGGTTATCCGTAAAGCGATGACACCGCGGATAAAAAAGACTTAAAAAGTAAGAACCCTCCTATAAGTTTCGAAGGATAATGGTGTAACAGGCCATTTGGCACTCAGTCCCGAAGGAAAGGTTACGGTTGTGCTAGAGTGAACTAGGCAGCAACGAAGCTGTTTGCCGGTGCAAAAGCACGAGCAAGACGAGCAAGAGGTGATGTTTTTGCATCTAAATTTCTCGAGTTTGATAACGAAGCCCCGAGAAAGCTTCGAAAAAGCACTGACGACATTTCGAATTCTCTGAATCGAATCCTATATCATCCCCATTTGAAGTGAAGAGTTTCTCATTTTGATTCTATATTTCTCACCGGAAACGGAAAACTCAAAAATGAAAACTCTCTATGTTAAAGTCCAAATCGAACGAATTGTACAGAAAATGTTGTAAAAATCAATCTTCTTCAGAGAATCTTCACAATAAAAACTCCGAGCATTAAAGCTCGGAGAAACACGAGATGAAGAGGAGATTATCGGCTGTGGAGGGTAGCAAGTACGAGTTTCGCTCGATCCGAGGAGAGGTCTCCCTGGATGACGGCTATTCCTCATGGAAGACGTGAGTACGAACGCGGCGTTGAGGAGGGTAGAGCTTTCTCTATGGTTTCAATAGTCTGGTCCTTGTAGTAAGAGACCTGAACGGAACCATTTTGAAGAGTCGTACCACTTTGGGCCTTGATATCGAGTTTTTCAGTATCTGGCGTACGTACCACAGGGGTAAATACATCAGACTTTTTTCACTCGAAACCATATCCGAGTCAAGGGTTCCAGTAGGGATTCTTTTGATAGGTTACTGTGGTTGGGTCGCTTCCTCGATTACTCGAGAGAGCTGAGCCCTGAACCATAGAAAATATCAGAAGAAGTACCGCGAGCGTCGTAATGGCTTGTACCCATTCGACCGATGATCTCTGAGACCGTACAGGGTCTCTTTTATAGCTATGTACCATACATTTCAAAAAAAGCACAATTATTATAACATATAAAATACAATACGTCAATATAGTTTTCTCTCTTCTCGAATAATATCAGAGGAAAAGTGGATTATTTTTCATTTCTTGATACAATCAGCCCATATAGAGACTCATAATTACCGTGTAAGTCTCCCTTTTACTCGTTTCCATTACTTCCCTTATGAGTCTTACCCTCTTCAATACCCTTTCTCGACAAAAAGAAACATTCAAACCACTTCGAGCTGATGAAGTAAAGGTTTACTACTGTGGACCTACTCCGTACAACTATGCTCATATCGGGAACCTTCGTAACTATCTGATGGATGACTTCGTAGTTCGAATTCTTCGATTTCTTGGATACAAGGTAAAAACAACCATGTGTATCACCGATATCGATGATAAAACTATCAGGGACAGTCAGAAATCTGGGAAAAGCCTCAAAGAGTTTACAGAGTTTTATACACAGGCATTTCTTGAGGATTGTAAGAAACTTTCTATTGTACCTGCAGATAATATCATGCCCATATCACGCCTTATCGACGATATGGGAGTTATCATCAATACCCTAATCAGCAAGGGTTATGCATACCTCGCAGAGGACGGAAGTGTCTACTATAGTGTGAGTAAGTTCAAAGACTACGGGAAGCTCGCACATCTCGACTTCGAGGGGATGATTTCGAGTGTGCGTATCGATAACGATGAGTATGATAAAGATCAAGTAGCAGACTTTGCTCTCTGGAAATCGTATGATCCACTATCGGACGGTGAGAATTCGTGGAATATCGAAGTGACGATCGAAGGCGAAACAAAGATACTCAAAGGTCGTCCGGGATGGCATATCGAGTGTAGCGCATGCAACCGACACTTTTTCGGAGATCAGATAGATATTCATATGGGAGGCGTGGATCTCCTCTTTCCTCACCACCAAAACGAAGTTGCCCAAACCGAAGCTTGTACTGGGAAGCCATTTTCGAAGTACTGGCTTCACGGTGGCCACCTCCTCGTCGACAATAAGAAAATGGCGAAAAGTGCTCATAATTTCTACACCCTCAGAGATATAGTGTGAATGATGGATGATGAGTGATGAGAGCTGAAAGCAGTAAATGGGGAGTCCGAGGGGGACAAACTGTTTAAGTCAAATGAGAGCAGGAAAGAGACGAGCGAAGCGAACGAGTTTTTGTCCCCCTCGGGACCTTTTGGTACTTTTCAGTCATGAAAAGTACAGCATATTTCAGAAAAAATGGTCTACCGAGGATTCCGTCTTATGGCGCTCCAGAATCAATACCGTGAGAATTTTAACTTCACCTTCGAACGACTCAGTGCTGCTATCAACACCGTCAAGGGACTCGATGAGATGATGAAACGACTCGGAAGGTACCTCTCTCAAATTCCCCTAGGAATTACCGATAGAAATGCTCATGGAAAGATGAAATTCCACGATATTTCCCGTGAATTTCGAGACAATCAGCAAGCGTTTATGCAGGATTTTATCGAGAAACTCGAGGATGACTTCGATACCAATACGGCGATGACGATCGTATTCGAATATCAGAGCTATATCAATGCCGGAATAGATGACGATCTCTTCTCTCTGGAAGAGTCAAAATCCATCATCGCCCTCCTCAGAAGCTGGGATGAAGTCCTCGCACTCTTTGACTTCACACTCTTGGAAGATACTGAAGTCATCCCGAACGAAATCCAAGCCCTCGGTGCGGATCGCGCAGAAGCCAAGATACAAAAGAACTGGGCAGAAGCCGACCGTATTCGGGATGAACTCCTCACTCTCGGATGGAAGTTGATCGACGAAACAGGAGGAAAGTGGAGGGTGGAAAAGGTATAGAAAACTACCGCTTATTCTATCGAAACTATTAAAATTGCCCTATCCCTATGAGTCTCAGAAATTGAAATATTAATTCTTTTGACACAACAGAGGAAGTTATTATGCAAAATTACAAAGTACGTGAAGTATGTCTACTAAATCTACTAATCAGTTCTCGTACTATGTCGCTATCTTTATCACTAAAAACTGAATAATTTACCCCGAAATATGGGCATTCTATAAGTTTCATTACTACTATATTGAGTGGAAATAATTGAGAAGTCGGCACATATCAGTCTCTTCAACTATGAATTCGAACCGTAACTGTCTGTGTGACATAATCAATCCCCTCAACTCTGAAAGAATTTTTTTTAGCTCCATACATAAACTGCCTTCCTATAATATCTGATACTCGATAAGTGTTTCATCTCACATCAGTAAAAAGTGTATCTGGTCCAAGAGTGGAATCCTGGTTTTCTATTCACCAAAATTCGAAATCAGGATTTTTCTTGGGAAGAAATCATCAAATAAGTCATCCGAGTATATGCTCTCTAAGAGTTATTGTCAATAATAGTTTTTATATTTTAATAATTTTACTACTTTCTCTCGATTTTTCTCATTTTATGCCTATACTTCGTGCATGCAAAATATAGAGAAAATAATCTTAGAGTCCTTCAAATCCCTCTACCAAATAGAATTTACGCCTGATATCTCCGTCGCTCCGAAGCCTGAACTCTGAGAGTACTGTATCGGAGTTTTTCAGCTTGCAAAACCACTTGGCAAAAGCCCGAATATCATCGCGGAGGAAGTCGCAGTAGAGCTTGCAAAAAATACCGATATATTTACTTCAACCAACGCATTCGGAGGATATGTGAACTTTTTTCTCACGGATACGGTGTGGATGGGTCTTTTGGCTTTAATTGAAAACTTGAAAACTTGAAAACTTGAAAACTCTCAGACTATCATCGTCGACTACATCGGTGCCAATGCAGGAAAGCCCCTTCATATTGCTCATATTTGTACACCTTCTATCGGGCAAACCATCTGCAATGTCTATCGCCATCTTGGCTACCGTGTAATTGGCGATTCTCATTATGGTGATTGGGGTGGGATTTTTGGGAAATTAATATGGATGTACAAATGGGAATTTGAAAATTGATTTCTACAAGAAGTATGATGAAATTATGAACTAGCAAAAGAATTACAAGAAAATGAATTTCTCTCCAAACAAGGGGTTAATTATCTCCTAAGTTTATATCAAAGAGTCATTGAATTTATTTCAAGAAGAAGCTTAGGAATATGAGCTGCAGATTTTTCAGATATTGTAGAAGTTTGATGTAGAATGGAACTTCAATACCTCGCTTGAGTTGGCATTGACCTATCGGATACTGACGAACTCAAACATCATGAAGAAAACGTAGAACTCTGGAAAAAATTCACTGCTATTTCTCTCAGTGAGACAGAAAAAAAACTCGAAATCCTTAATGTAAAAGCGACGTATAACATCGGTGAGAGTTTCTATGAAGGACTAGGGCTTCCACGACCGAATAACGAAGATTACCCGGATCTCAAATACACAATGAAGGATATCGTGAAAGATCTCATCGAGAAATGAATAGCAACGCAAAATGAAGACGGAAGCGTCGGAGTCGTTTTTTCAGAAGAATCTAAACTCCCCTCTTGCATTCTCCAGAAAAAGGATGGAACTGGTCTTTATCTTACGTCAGATCTTGCGGCTATCAAGTACCGTCTCACAAATGGATGGAATCCATCAAAGATTATTTATTCTGTAGATGTCCGCCAACAACTCCACCTGAAGCAGGCATTCACTATTGTGAAGATGGCTTGGCCAAAACTTACCGAATGAGTCGAAATTTTTCATGCCTTCAATGGATTCATTAAACTCAAGGAAGGAGCCATGTCGACTCGCCATGGGACGGTAATTTTTCTCGAAGCACTCATCGAAGAAGGAAATCTCCGAACGGAGAAAATCCTCGAAGAGAAGTGACGAATTGGAGATCGAGCTCTTTCTCCAGAAGATATCCAAGCCGTTACTATCGGTGCCATCAAGTACTCTTATCTCGCGCAAGACCGAGAAAAGGATGTCACTTTCGACTGGGATAAAGCTCTCAGTTTCGAAGGAAACTCTGGTCCCTACATCCAGTACGCTTATGTGAGAGCAAAAAAAATCACAGAAGCATGATGAGATCATACTTGAAAACTTGAAAACTTGAAAACTTGAAAACTCTCTCCTTACGATAAATCTCTCATACAAGCTCTTACTCGGATGGAAGAAGTGATCAATACCGTCGCCAAGACCTACAAACCTCATCATCTGGCCCTCTACTCGTATGATCTCGCCGTTGCGTTCAATAGCTTTTATGTCCATACGCCAAAAATACTCGAGGAAAGTGATATGTGATTGAAGGCCTTACGACTCTCTCTTTGTGCCCGATGTACCTCTCAGATAGCACTTGCCTTCCAGCTCCTAGGTATCGAAATGCCGAGTGAAATGTAGTACCTCAAACCCATTTTTTATGATGCTCACGTATATCGCCAATATTTTTCGGAAAATCGGATTCTGACTCGGATCATCTCGCTGGCTCGCTCAAAGTCTCGTGCGGTATGCACAGATTGATAGTACCAAACCTCTCAAAATCCTCGAACTCGGTGCCTGATATGGAAATGTCACCCGAGAAATCATGAAGAATCTTTCTCAAAATGCTTCTCTCATCGCCTTAGAGTGTGATATCAATCGTATCCATGCCCTCGAACAAATAGAGCATCCAAACATTCGTATCATCCATGGCGATGCACAGAATATTCACGAGTACTGTGAAAATGAAAGTATCGATATCGTGATTTCGACCCTTCCCCTTGGAAGCTTCGATAGTGCTGAAGTAGAGGGAATACTCAAGGAGGTACAACTCGCTCTCAAAAAATGAGGAACCTATATCCAATATCAGTACTGGATGGCGAATCGAAAGGATGTGAAGAGATACTTCCACATAAATGCTATCAAACTCGAACCTCGTAATTTTACTCCCGCATTTATCTATCTATCTTATAAACCATAATGCTTCATATCGTTTCAAAATGGGTAAAGCGGTGACTTCTAGGGCTCTGGATACTCACCTTTCTCAGTGTATTTTGATGGTACCTCTATAATCCATCTTTTTTTACTGCGACTTCACTCAAAGTGTTTCTTGAGTCATTCTGAAGTTTTCTTCTCCTGGTCTACTTCGTGCTTTCCGCCCTTCGTGGCTTTACCCTGATACCGAGTACTCCATTTGTCCTCGTGGGAATACTCCTCTTTCCAGAGAACCTCATTTTTGTATACGCAATCTCGATGATCTGAATCCTCCTCTCGGCAACCATGATCTATTTCTTCTCAAAAGAGATGGGATTCGAACAGCTCCTCATGAAACATCATGCGAGTACCATCAAAAAATGTGAATACTGGACGGGAAAATATGGATTTCTCGCGGTCTTTATATGGTCATTTCTTATTATCGTCCCAACGGATGTCATCTGTTATATAGCGGGAATTCTGCGTATGAATTACTCTAAATTCATCATAGCTGTGGCTCTCTGAGAAGGGATTATTTGTATCCTCCTGATTTTCTGAGGAGATAGTATCGTAAAAATAGGTGAAAAGATTTTATAGAAACAGGATGGATTGCATTTCGGTAAAATCTATTTATACTCTCTGATATGCGTCGAATTCTCTTCTTCATCTTTTCTCTACTCACTATATCGAGCTCCGTATTTGGGGCGGATCTTCCATTTACTGACGTTGCAAAAACAGTACCTTACTACGAATCGCTCAAAAACATATATGAGCAAGGGATTATAACTGCAGAGCCAGATAGTCTATTCCATCCGGATGAACTGATGAACCGTGACTTATTTGTCTCGCTCGCCGTCGGTGTCGGATGTTACCGATGTATAAATCCTTCGGTAGAAGATATTATCAAGTACCGTGAGAATCCATTTATTGATATAATTAAAAGTAATAGGTACTTTTATTGTATTTCTTACGCAAAAGCTGAAAATATCACGAATGGATATGTACCAGATAGCTCTGGATACGCAGTATGTGAAAATCTCCAGAAATATGCGAGCGTTCCTTTTTGTCCATCGAATACGATTTCTCGAATCGAAGCGACGGCAATGCTCCTACGCAGGGCTAATCTCTGGAATGATACACTAAATACTTCTACCAAAAAAACGCTGAGTATTCCTGATGTTTCAGATTACTGGTACGGGTATGCAAGAAAATGAATAGAAGCAGGACTTATAGTACAAAAAAAGAATGGGGATATCGGACAAGATGAAAAGATAACTCGTTCGGAATTCGTCCTCATGGCAGGTAAAATACTCGATCTGAACCAGTGTAGTATGATCAATGATAGCGGTAATAGCTTTGCCTCTGCGATGAAAATTATCGATCCAAAAACTGGTAAAGAAATAGGGGTATCCCTATCACCAAACAACCCAGTCAATCTGGTGGCAGAAACTGATAATATGAAAAGTGATCTCACATATGAGTGGAAACTCACAAATCCAGAAACGGGTGAAACGATCATAAAATCAGGTCAAATAGTAGAAAATCTTCTCATACCAGGATGAACCTGGATCACCACCCTCATCGTTAAAGATCCTGCGACGAATACCTCTTCAACATCAGTAGCTCAAATCGTGAGTACGAGTGGGGGGAGTGGTAGTAGTGGAGGGATTGATAGTAGTGGAGGGAACGGTGGATGAGCGACAGGATGAGGAAGTAATGGAGGATGAAACTGAGGAGGTTGAAATAGTGGGGGGAATGGTGGATGAGGTAATTGAGGGGGGAATGGTGGAAGTCTAGGGTATCCTCCTCTGGGAACCCTCATAGATATCGTCAATCGTCCAAATACTCCTGAAAAGACTCGAGAATTTATATCTGAAGTACTAGGTGGAAACGGAGTATATACCTATAGATGGGATTTCGGGGATGGAAAAACATCTTCCGATGACAATCCATCTCACGACTATAATAGTCCTGGTATATATACCGTAACGCTCACCGTCACCGACGGGTCTGGAAAAACTTCTGAAACAAAGGTAACCATCGAAGTGTGAACTGTCATAAATCCTGACAATAATATCCGTTCTGAGATACTGATTTCAGATGCGAAAACAAGTACGCTTATTGGTCCGAGTGTTCGGTCCGATCAGAAAATAGACTTAAGTGGACTTCCAGTTTCAGGAGGAGTGGGAAACTTTATGTATAGTTGGACCCTGCTCAACCAAGATACTGGAGAAAAGATTATCAAAACATGAGCTACTCTCGAAGGGATTACTCTCTCTCCTGGTACATGGATCACCACCCTCATCGTGAAAGATCCTGCGACCAATACCTCTTCAACATCAGTAGCTCAAATCGTGAGTACGAGTGGGGGAAGTGGTAGTAGTGGAGGGATTGATAGTAGTGGAGGGAATGGTGGAGGGAGTATCTCTACATTTATATCAGCCGATCCTCTCTGAGGCACTATCGGTGAAACTACCCATTTTACATCACAAATACGCGGTGGAAATGGGAATTACTCCTATACTTGGATTTTCTGAGATGGTACGCAGTCACGTACCCCGAACCCCTCACATACATTCGAATCTCCGGGTACCTACACAGTCAGGCTCACCGTCAGAGATAGTGATGGAAATATTTCCACCAGTCAGATAGTCCTAACAGTTTCAGGCGATACGGATTCTGATAAAGATGGTGTTATCGACCGACTGGATCTTTGTCCGAATGTAAAAGGGACAATAGCTTATGAAGGATGTCCAGCAGTCACGGCATCGAATCATCGAGATAATATACTCGAGATACTCGAGGGAAATCAGACATTTCAGCAAGAGGATTACAGTTATGGATCACTTCAGACGAGTTGAAGTAACATCTGTATAGAACGTATCTGATCTCAGGAGGGACTGATGATAGGGTCTGTGGCATGTACGAGTTGTCCATGCAGTAGTAGCATTTCGATACTGTCAGATCTTCGTAGGTGTGATATCATCTTCCCTGCTATCCTTTCTGAAGATAAAAAAGATATATTTTCTCGCGGTGAGCTCTTCCAGATACCATAATCCTCGAAAATATGCTACAGATTCGATCTATCAAAAAATTTACATCGCTTGGAAGTGGAAATGAAGTCTCCACATATGACTGAGTCGGAATAGAGTTTTCTGGAATTCGCGAATATACCCATACGGACGATGCTCGACTTATCGAGTGGAGAAGTAGTGCTCGAGGTCAAAAAATCAATATGAAGAAATTCGAGACGACCACTTCACTTCATATATCACTCATCACTGATGTGAGTAAGACATTATTTTTTTGATCTCATGAGAGAAAATCGAAATTCAATCTCATGAGAGAATGTACACAAGCTATATATAGAAGTGCACATAACTACGGACATAGAATTGATTGAGTTGCAATAAGTCTCAAGAATAGAAAAAATATTACTTCTCAAGAACATGGCCACCTCTCATTTCTCGATACCACATTCCCCAATTCTTGATCCCTCGAAAACTCCATTTCTAAACTCGATACGAGTAGGACTAAAAATAGATTAATACTGATTTTAACTGATACTCTAGAGAGTATAAAAAAAACTTCACTTTCAAAACTCTCAAAACAGAATGATATCGTATTCATTCATCTCTTCGATGTTTTCGAGCTTGACCCAACCTGAGATATGATTATCGGGGATATAAAGCATTCTGGATATTTTCCTGCCTCGAGAAAGAAAGACTATCTGCAGGATGTGATAGCCGCAAGAAAATGAATCGAACAATCCTTCCGTTCCTACTGAGGCTACATTTCCATTTCGACAAATGATAAACTCATAGAAAAACTCAATCTCTACTTCAGAACTAGGAAGTAATCATACCTTTAGATCTTAAAAAATCGATATGGATTACAGCTTTCTTATCGCGCTGCATACGCTCTGACTCACCCAGAATCAGCTCAAAAAGATCTTTCTGAAGGAAGAAAGTGACGGTACTTCTCGTTCTCAAGATCTGAGCGAGGAAGAATGTAACTGAAGTGATATCTATAGTCAAATATTTGAATCTCTTTCGAGAGAATTCCTGATTGAACTCGGATGGAAAAATGATGAAAAAATC
Organism: Candidatus Altimarinota bacterium; assembly: GCA_043769645.1. GTDB lineage: Bacteria > Patescibacteriota > Gracilibacteria > BD1-5 > UBA2023 > JAYUDN01. Next base: position 2,718 of record JAYVJC010000024.1, on the reverse strand, counting down.
ACGGAAGCACTTCGAAAAAAGGAACATTTCGATTTCAAAAAACAAGAAGCTCTGATAGAAAAATGCTGAGTACAAATAGTCACCTGGAAAAGTAAGTACTACCCTATGAGGCTCAAGCAGATAGGACATGCCCCCTATTTCTTGTATGTACGATGAAATCTACAAACCGAAATCTCACTCATTGCCATCGTCGGATCTCGGAAAAATACAGTCTACGGGAAGAAAAGTCTCGAAAAAATCATACCAGAGCTTATTACTCACGGATATGGGACTGTCAGTGGTGGCGCCTATGGGATTGATACCCTGGCTCATCAGATTACTCTTGAACAGCGAGGGTATACGATATCCGTACTCGGCACAGGCATAGATAAGGCCTATCCCGCGCAAAATGTCGAAATGTTTCGTACGATTATCGAGCGCTGAGGCGCAGTCATCTCTCATTTTCCCCTTGGAACGAAGCCCGAACTCTATAACTTCCCTATGCGGAACGAAATCGTGGCTGCACTCTCCCTCTGAGTCCTCATCCCAGAGGCTGCCGAGGGATCGGGGACGATTATCACCGCTCAGCTCGCGCTCGAACATGGACGGGATGTATTTGCCATCCCCTGAGATGTCGATCGAGAAACGAGTAGTGGGACTAATCGGCTTATCGCAACCGGGCAAGCGAAGTGTGTCGTGAGAGCCTCAGATATTCTCGAAGAATATGAGGATATCGCTTCCTGAGAAAAAGATAACGTTCCAGTTCCTATATTCGAAGACTGAATCCAGGCTCAGATCTATGAAGCGATACAGAGTGGATATGGAACTCTCGATGAGATATCAGAGGAAACCGGTCTCGAGCTTATGGAAGTCATGGAGAAAATCGCTTTTCTCGAGATCATGGGGCACATTTCTATGGACAGTATTACGGGGAGATATGGAGTGAGATAGTATACTTCTAGATTTCAATAGCCTCATCCTACAATAGGATGAGAAATATTTTCGGGAATAAGATTCAACTCTCTTTCCGACCATATATTTCATGCGAAAACTTCCATGCAATTCTTCAAGCTCTTTCCCTCGCTTTTTTTGCATTTTTGAGTATATTTTTTGAGAAATATCGAGTTTCGCCACTTTATACATTTCTCGGAAAAGAAATGCTTTAGAGTTTCCCAATTTTTCATTATTCATTACTCATTATTAATTATTATGTTTCCTCCCGTCGTCCGTGGTATCGTACTCAATCAAAACTGAGAAATCCTCATGACTCGTCACCGATGAGGAGATGGCACCTGGGTTTTCCCTGGAGGCCATGTAGAATGAGGAGAATCACTCCAGGATGCCATCGTTCGAGAACTCGAAGAGGAGTTTGCCCTTTCGATATCATTTCTCCCTTTCGAGGATACAGATATCCTCATCCACCAGGGGAAACCACTCGATATGCTTCCGGTACCGCTCGCGAGTTATCAGCTCTCGTATACCAATAAAGAGTGAAAGGATAAATCTCGGACTGAGTATATTTTCCTTGCTATGGCAGAGTGAACCGTGGGGAAAACTCAGACCGAAGAAATCGCCGAATATCAGTGGATCGACCCAGAGCTCCTTACGGAAGGAAAGGAAAAAACCTATGACTTCTATATCCAGATCCTCGAACGCCTCCTTTATGAAGAAGATGAAGGAGAGGGGGAGTAAGCAAAGTTATGATATTGGAAGGTTTAGTATACTCTTTCTCGAATTCCACTCATCCATACACTATGAATCCTTTTAAACTCATCTCGACTAGAAAAGTTTATGAAAATCCCTGGATTTCAGTCCGTGAAGATAGAGTAGAAAAATGATCAAGAATTGGCATATTCTGAATTGTGACTATGAAAAGTGGTACAGCGGTACTCATAGTCGACGATGAAAGTAATGTTATTCTTTCTCGAGAATATAAGTACGCGCTCTGAAGAGAAAATATAAACCTTCCTGGTGGCGCTATGGATGAATGAGAATCACCCCTCGAGTGTGCCAAAAGGGAAACGGAGGAAGAACTCGGATATATTGCCCAAGAGTGGGTCAGTCTTTGACATATACACCCTCTTACGACCCTCTTGGAACAGACGGAATATCTCTTTCTTGCAAGAAAAATCACCAAAACCAAGAAATATGACGATATTTGGGAAGAAATCGAAGAAATACGACTTCCATACGAAAAAATCCTTGATATGGTGATGAATTCTGAGATAACTCATGCAGGGAGCGTCGTTGCCATTCTCAAAGCACAAAAATATCTACAATAATGTACCCCAATCTTACCACCATACTCTCGAAATACCAGAAAATCATCCTCGTCGGAGGAGGAACGGGTGGTCATATCCAGCCCATTATTTCACTGATTCAACACTTGAGAACTGGAGAACTTGAGAACTTAAAAATCCCTAAATTTCTCTGGATTGGAGGAAAAAACTCTCAAGAAGAACAAGCAGCAAAGGAGAATAGTATAGCATTCGTTCCTATTCCAACTTTCAAACTCTCAACTACAAAATCACCAAAGGTTCTTCTGTACCCCTTCGTATTATTCAAATGAATACTAGAAGCAAGAAAAATCCTTCATTCAGTTACTGCGGAGGTAGTAAATCAATCCCGTAATAAAAAACCTAGATCGCTTTGTCCCTCGCGATGACAAAAACTTGAAAACTTGAAAACTTGAAAACTTGAAAACTGAATCTGCATCTTCTCAAAAGGTGGTCCATGATC
>JAYVJC010000023.1:0-48022 GCA_043769645.1 Candidatus Altimarinota bacterium | reverse complement strand
TTGTAACTTGTAACTTGTAACTTGTAACTTGTAACTTGTAACTGATATCTATATCTGATACCGTATCGCTTCAACCATTTTTTCTACGATCGGACTTAGCGGGGTTGATGGCATTTTCGCATCGACGATCACGTACATATCTCCCGTTTTCCCGTCACTACTTCTTCATTTTCCAGAGATTTTGTATTTTGTCCCAGGCTTTGTGCCAGCCTTCACCTTAAGTCGGAGATGCTTTCCATAGACCGTTTCGACGTCAACCGTTGTCGGGAAGAGGAAGTCGAGGAAGGGGATTTCTATAGTTTTCGTCACATCGAGTACTTCTTCTGGTTTTTTAGCTGGTTCTGGTGCTTCTTCTCTTCTTGAACTGGTAGAGCCATCTCAGTCGTTAGAACCAAAGAGGTCTCATATATCGAATTCGAATCCTTGAGTATTTCCTCGGGATCCCACTCCTCCGCCAAACTGCGAAAATATATCCTCGAATCACCCGAATCCAGCTTGTGCTCAACTCGAGGCTCATCTGTTTCTTGACGATGACTGGGCTCATCCCATTCATCCGAATGGATTCCCACCACTTCCGAATTGGTCATATTCTTTGCGTTTCTTGGTATCGCCGACGGTCTGGTAGGCTTCATTTATTTCCTTGAACTTTGCTTCCGCCTTTTTATCTCATTTATTCCGATCTGGATGAAACTCAAGTGCTTTTTTCTTGTAAGCTTTCTTGATTTCGGCTTCGGTCGCGGTTTTGGAAACACCGAGGGTGTCGTAGAAATTTTTGGTAGGCATAGGAGTAAATTAGGAGAGAGCTGGTTTGCTGTTGAGCAGTTTTGTATTGAGTCTTGTATTAATGGAACTTACCCATTTTATCAAAAAAATAGCACCTGTCAAAGGAAGGTGCTATTTTATAAATATATTAGCGGAAAGTTGAAGAGTGACACAAATAATACGAAAGAATTTTAACTAGAGAGTTCATCAATTTAAAATGATAGTAAAACGTCATTTTTTACAATGAGCTTCCTTGTATCTCTCCAAAGCTATATATACATCATCACGAGTCCTTGATGAGAACATTATCTTCAGAACCTGTGTTTTTATTCTCTCAAAAAGTTCTGGAGATTCAGTAAATAATTCGACTTCCAATCAAGAGGGACAGTGAGGTCTTAGGTAACTCGAATGATGGGCAATTTGGTGTCAAACTCTATCAGTTGTTTTGTCAGATAGAGCATATAAAATATCATTAGGTGGGGTAAGCATACTTTCCGGACCGACATTACGAGTAACTAGCATATTCTTATAGGAAATATAATGAATTTTTATTATACGAATGACAATTTTTTGTCAAGTATTTTTCATTAAAAAAATGAAATGGCAAAATTTGCTCTTTCCTCTCTTTTTACTAAGATATCACCTATGAAACATACTTCCATGAAATCCCTTACAAAAGATGAAATCTGAGCCCATATCGAGTGAATCCTCTTTACTCTTCCGAAGAGTCCAGGGATTTATCAGATGAAGGACGCGAAGGGAGAAGTGATGTATGTAGGCAAAGCGAAGAATCTCAAGAGTAGAGTCGGGAGCTACTTTGCTCGGACGGAAGATCTCAATATGGCGAAACGTCAGATGGTCGGGAAAATCGTCAATATCGAGGTCACACTGACTTCGAGTGAGGTCGAGGCGCTCGTGCTCGAGACCAACCTCATCAAGCACCTTCGTCCGAAGTACAATATCCTGATGAAGGATGATAAGAATCTCGCGTATATCAAGATTACCAGGAGTCCTATTCCGGAACTCGTGAAAACTCGGCAAAAAATACGAGATGGAGGTGAATACTTCGGTCCCTATGTGGCGGCGGTTGAACAGTCGATAAGAGCGCTGCGTCGGATCTTTCGGATACGAAACTGTCGGATGAAATTCGAGGGTCGGGGAAAGGTAGAGACGATTGAAACGAGAGGGAAGATAGAGACGATAGAGATGGTAGAAAAGGTAGAGAAGATGGAGCTTTGTCATTCCGACCGAAACGAGTCTAAGGAGCGAAGTGAAGGAAACCTTATCCTTTCTCCTTCAACCAATACTTGAAATCAAAGTGATCCCTCGAGTGCCTCGGGATGACAAGGATTGGACACGGTAGAAACGATCGAGAGGATAGAAACGATTGAAATAGAGGGTGGTAGAAAATATACCTCCGTTTCTAGCGAAACTATCGTTTCTACTGCTTCTATCATACCTGCAGAGATTCGTATCACGGACAAAGCAGGGAGATCGATCCCCTGTATCGATTACTATATTGGGCTCTGCCCAGCTCCATGTCTGCTCGAGCCATCAAAAATGAAAGAACATAGTGATCATATCGATGATGTTCGGGCGTTTCTCAAGGGGGAGGCGCTCTCACTTTTTTCGAAACTCGAGGCGGAGATGAAGGAGCATGCCAAGCATCTCGAATTCGAGGAAGCCCAGAAAATCAAGCAAACCATCGATGCCCTCAGAGGACTTCATGAGCGGCAAAAGGTAAGGGATCTCCCGGGGGGTGAAATGGATATCGTGGTGGAGTATGAAAAGTATAATCGCCACTTTATCTGATTGACGCAAGTAAGAGGTGGGCAGATAGTATCGGTCTTTCGTCATGAACTCATGACAAAACTCTCAGAAACTCCCGAAGAAATGCTTACCGAATTCCTCGCCCTTCAGTATGTCGATGCGTGAAGTGATATGCCTGATCTGTTGATTCTTTGAGATCCGATCGAAGATGATGTATTTCTCCAGTTTCTCGAGAAGAGTGCTATCAAAATCGAAATACCGAAATCCTGACCGAAGCAAGAACTACTCACTTTTACGCTCAACCAACTCCGTGAATACGCATATAAATCAGAACTCGCCACCCTCGAGAATAAAACACTTTCTCGTGAGCATATGGCGAATGTCCTCGAGAAGCTCGGGCTTCCGGTTCCGAAAAAGGGTGAAATCGTCTTCGAGTGTTATGATATCTCTCATACCCATGGACAGTTTACGGTCGCGAGTCGTGCGGTCATCGTCAATGGAAAACCAGACCCGAGTTGATATCGCAAGTACAATATCAAAACTCTCGAATATACTGGGAAAATCGATGATTTTGCTTCGCATCAGGAAGTGATGAAGCGGCGGACTCTAGAAGGTATTGAGTTACAAGTTACAAGATATAAGTTACAAGTATCTAAAAAGAACCATTCGTCAGATGATACTTCCCTCATCAGTCAAAATAATGATGAAGAACAAAATACAGAATCTATAAAACCAATATACCAAAAAACCAATTTTCCTCACCTTATCATTATTGATGGAGGAAAGGGGCAACTTTCAAGTGCGATACAAGGGATTAAGGAGTGAATCTTTCAGTATCAACTAAATAATCAATTCAGTATTTGACCGACTGACTCGGATAATCCAATAATCGAATATTCTAATATCCCCATCTGTTCGATCGCAAAACGAGAAGAAGAAATATTTCTTCCCGGTCGGAAAGATCCTGTGCTCTTCGAAAAAGGAACTCCAGAGCTGATGGTGCTCCAGAAGGCTCGGGATGAATCCCATCGATTTGCGATAACCGCGAATCGTCAGGCGCGTACCAAGGCGATGAAGAAAAATATCCTCGAAGAACTCCCGGGTTTCGGTCCTGTCACTCGCCGAAAGCTTCTCAAAGCTGCCGGAAGTATCGATGACATCAAGCATCTTAGTCTCGAAGAAATCGAAGCTCTCTGTACGAAGACTCAGGTCGAGACGCTCAGGGATCATGGGATCATAGAGTAATTAAAAATGGATAATTGAGAATTAATAATGAATAGTGAAATATATACGCTATTTCGGGATACAACCTTTTATTTTTGAAATTCGAGTCGATTCACTTTCTAAGTACACAGATGCATAAAAATGGAATGAAGCATTTTCGCTAATAAAATATTTGGTATAGACATAAAACTTTGTATGCTCTTTTAACTTTTAACTTTTAACTTCCATTGTATATCCTCGCTTTTGAAACATCCTGTGACGATACTTCCGTGGCAATTATGCATGATCAAGCTTGTATTGCTCTTTCTACGCGGACGCAGATGGAACATACGATTACGGGTTGAGTCGTACCTGAAGTTGCGGCTCGAAGTCACGCGAATGCGATTTTCCCTTGCATCGAAGACGTGCTTCGTGAAACGGAGCTCACACTCGAAGATATGGACTATATCGCCTGTACAGATAAACCAGGACTCCTTCCATCCCTCCTGACGGGGATGACGGTTGCGAAAACGCTCTCACTTTCCCTCGGGAAGCCACTTCTCTGGATCGATCATATCGAGAGCCATATCTTCGCGAATTATCTCGAACGAGATGTTTCTGATATTACTTTCCCTGCACTCGTACTGACGGTTTCCTGAGGACATACTGAGCTCTATCTCTGGAAGAGTCGATATGAACTGGAACTCGTATGACAGACTATTGACGATGCTGCCGGTGAAGCCTTTGATAAGGTTTCGAAGATGCTCGGGATGGGATTTCCAGGTGGCAAAAAAATCGCAGATCTCGCGACGACCTATAGAGGCTCCTTCGAAGGTATATTTCCCGAAGTACTTCTTGAAAAGAATTCTCTCGATTTCTCATTTTCTGGGCTTAAGTCAGCCGTCAAGAGGTATGTGGATCAGGAGAAAAAAGAACTATCTCTCGAAGAAAATCGCGAAATAGATGAATTAGCCCTTTCCTTCAAAACCAAGATTGCTTTCGAATTCGAAGAGACGATGGTTCGAATCCTGACAAAGAAGTTATTCTTAGCGATAGAGCAGTTTCCAGTTTCCATGATACTCTTGGCTGGATGAGTGAGTGCGAATACGAAGCTTCGTGATCGCATTGAACTCGAAGCAAAGCAAAAAGATGTGAAGTTTCTCGCACCAAGTCGTATTCTTTATTCTATGGATAATGCCGCAATGGTAGGAATTCGGGCCTACTATGAAATCGAGCGAAGTCATAGAGCGTAATGTCTCATTTCTGTCAAGATGAGTATGTTTGCATTCATATGCATTTTTTATACAATAATCTTCGTATTTATATTTATAATATTTCTTTTATGGCCACTGCCAAAATTACTCCTGAAACTATGGTTCCTCCTTCATGTAGCTGCACCGGATGGAAACATACTTGTATTATTTTCCTCCTCTGTATTTCGATCTTTCTCAATATCGGATCACTCTATTTTCTGACCGGAAACTCTATCGGAAACTCGGAAATCGATACGATGGGGATAAAAAAAGCAATCCTTGATGTCGAATATGCAAAAGTAGGTGGAAAGGATATCTACGATACGGTTAATAAGGCGACTCAGATGCAGATGCAACAGCAGCTTCCACAGATTAGAGAGTATATAAAAAATGGAGGAGGGACACAAGGAGCTACCACGGCAGCTGCTACCAACAATGGAACACCTCTTACTCCCGATGAGATAGCAACTCTCAAAAAAGATGCCGTTATCGAAGGGAATAAAGATGCCAATATCCTCGTCATTGAGTACTCGGATATGGAGTGTCCATTTTGTATGAAGCAATACCATGATACCAAACTCTTCGAGAAGGTGGCAGCACAATACTCAGACAAGGTAGGACTCGTGTTTAAAAATAGTCGAGGAGTCAATCACCCTGGAACTGAGGCTAAAGCCCTTTGAGCCCTCTGTGCTCAGAAACTTGGTGGAGATGCTGCCTATACAAAGTTTTATAAGGGGGTAATGGATGGTTCCACTAATGAAAGTGGTGTGTATGATGTCACAAAACTTAATATCCTCGCAAAAAATGCTGGTGTCGATGAGAAAAAATGGCAGACATGTGTCGATACGAAGGAAACACTTCCTCTTTTTGCTTCTCAGACGAGCGAAGCCGCCAAGTTTAGCCTCTCTGGAACGCCCGGAACTCTTATCGTCAATCTTTCAACAGGAAAGTATGATACGGTGGTTGGAGCCTACCCATATGATGAATTTTCAAGGAAAATCGACCTTCTTATGAAATAATATCCGATTACCCATAAAAAATACCTCGATTCGAGGTATTTTTTGGCTATTTTCTTCTCCAATCGGCAGGAAAGTGATTACTTATCTTTCCATCTTCATCTATGACTTCTCGACCGATGATGACTCACTGGTAGGAGAGCAGGACTTCTCCGGGTGGATGAGCCCATTCAATGGCACCTCCTCTGAGATATATATCAAGTATAGTTTCATTTGGAATCTCTCGTTTTTCTATTGCTGAGGTATCTATATGATGTGCTATTCGAGTGTTTGGTATGAATTCCCCGCGCTCGATCGTGCCTATAGGATCCCCCCATCGCATAAAGTAATATTTCTTCCGAAGGTTCTCGAGTTCTCGATGCTTTCGTACGGCAAGTACTTTTGATTGGTGTTCATAAAGGGTGATATTCTCCTTGGCCGTATATCCTGAGAGATGAGATTTATAGGTCCTGAGTTCGTCGTTGACGTGGTGAATAGTAGTTTCTCGACTTTTTTCTTCGATGGGAGTTGATGATAGTTTTCGGATTTTTGCGACAAAAAATCCTCATGTATGGTCGATATGTGGCCAGAATCGTTTCTCTGAAACTATCTCAAAAGTACCAGGATACTTGGTTTTAAGAGAGGCGAGCACTCATTCGTTTTCGAGGAGATTTAAACTACAGGTAGAATATACCATTTCACCCCCTACCTTGAGTGCGATAAGAGCCGCTTCTATGAGTTTTTCTTGAAGTCGAGCGATGGTCTTGATATTTTTAATATGCCAATGCTTGGTAGCTTCGGTTCCTTTATAGAGGGTACCCTCTCCACTACAAGGGGCATCGAGGAGAATCCGGTCAAATACTTCTGGTGTATGTCGGAAGTATTGTCCGGGATAGAGGGTGACTCCGATATTGGCACTTCCCATGCGATCGAGGTTCTGGAGGAGCTGAGGGATTCTTTCTCGAGTAGGTTCATTGGCGACGATAAAGGCCTCAGGATACTGTTCTGCGAGTTGTGTCGTCTTCCCACCTGGACTTGCCGCCATATCGAGGATAACAAAGGGATCGTGATGAATAACTCCATCTGAGAGAATATGTACAGAAGTTGCTGCCGCAAGTTCTTGGATATAAAAGTTTCATACCAGATGATCGACCGTATATCCGATACGCCGTTCGAGCGGATCGAAGTCTTCTGTACGCCCCAGGGTAAATACGTTCGGAATCGTCGTATTCCCAAGGAGAAATCCATATGCTTCGAGTCTCTTCTGTACTTCTTTTTCTTTCCCTGGTCTGATGCGTATGGTTCTAGGAATACCTGTCTCGAGTGCCACAAGAAAATGAGTGAGTTCTTGTTCATTGTCTCAGAAAAAGTTTTCTCGAAAGTATTCGATAAATCGGGGATTCAAACTCATAGGAAAATATCAGGATTAATTTCTACAATAGGTTATATGCGTATATTATGATTTTCTCGATCGAGGTCTCGCTCTTTGAGGACTTGTTTCTTTTCCCATTTTTTTCTTCCGCGGGCGAGTGCTATGCGTATTTTGAAAAGATTCCCTTTTGAGTAGATTTCGATGGGCACGATCGTAGCCCCCATTTCTTTCACCTTTTGCGTAAGTCGGATGATTTCTGAAGCCTTCAGGAGAAGTTCTCGGTCTCGTTTCGGGTCGATGCGGAGAGAAGTTGTGTTATTGCGATATTCGGAAATATGACACCCCATCAGAAGAGCCCGTCCAGATCCTACGACGATATGCGATCACTTGAGGTTCGCTTGTCCGCCACGCAGACTCTTGATTTCTCATCCGAGGAGTCGTATGCCTGCCTCATACTCCTCGATGATTTCATAGTCAAAGAGGGATTTTTTATTCGAAATAAGTATAGATGGCTGGACTTTTGTCTTCATAGTGTCGGCATTATATAGAAAAAAATCACACTACTAGCAAGAAGTTATTGATTAATACATAATATGTGTTATAATATAAAAAATAAATATAAATATCTATGAAAAAAATTATACTTTTCATCTGTATCGGCTATATCGGAGTTTTCTTCTCTCCAGCGGTTTTTGCTTCATCCACTGATGAAGATAAATGAAATGTAAAAAATGATCAAGGAAGTCATCCACCTCATGATCATCATGAAAATGACCATATGAAGTTTCTTCGGGGTCACGGGAGCGAGAGGAGAAAGAAAAAAATAGTTAGTCGATAATTTCTTCCTCAATAATTGAATTTGTGAGATCGGAGTAGTTCCCAGTAAGTCAGATTGTTTTCGAAGGAGGAAGTCATTTATTCTTCAAGTCGCGTATGAGCTCTTTATATAGCTCTATCCTGCTACCCCTTGTTTCTATTTTTTCAAAATCTATTTTCCATTTCACCCAATAATTATCCCACTCTGGCGCAGTGTAGAGCACAGTAGAATGAATCATATTATTACACATTTCTTCATAGTTTACATTCCCTCAAGTATCTACTAGTGTAAGGAGTCAAGAATATACTATTTCTTTAAGAAATTTGGTTTCTTCAATTCAATATGGTCATTTTAATCGTTTCTTTTCAGGCATTTTATGAGTTTCTCAATAGCCAGTCATTGGTCGATAAAGTAAGGAGATGTTGCTATAGTAACATATTTTACTTGAGAGAGCAAGTTTTGTATGCATGCTATTTTCTTCCTCTCATCTATGTAGTCAAGCTCTGGAGCGAAGATATCGAGATCAAGATTGAGGATAGCATTCTCCTCAGGAATATAATCTATAAACTCATCTATCTGGAATTCATTTTCTATACGGATCATCTTCCCGATGATTCCGCTCTCTAGGGCTGGTTTTATATAGTTCCCGACATTACAGTGAAAATTGGTAAATTCCCATGCGTAGGATTCATCTTCGACTGCTTTAGGGAGGTTAAGTATATTGGAATTATCCCAAAGATCCGAGTGCTCATCGATATGGATAAGAGTAAATCAGGGAGAGACGATTCATTTTCGTACAGCTTCAATCCAGAAATAGAGGGCGTGATTGTGGTTATCGAAAACTGTGAGCTTTGTGTTTCCAGATTTGTGTTTCCAGTTTATATTTATGAAAGATTCGAGACCGACACATTCGCGGAGGATGCTATTTTCCGTATCCGAAAAGACTACATGAGATCCCACTTTCACATCATTAATTGTACCATCACGAAGAGCGGGAATAAAGAGGGTTTTACGAGTTCTCGTATCGTAGGCAAAAGCATTGTTTCAAACGGGATTATGAAGTATGTTAGGAAAAGTATAGTTCATAATTTCTGAAACAATAACGAGGCGAAATCACGGGAAACATTAGTATTTACTCCACTTAATCCAAGAAGGGGTGAAGATTATATAAGAGGAGAGTAATTGGTTTCGAGAAAGATAGTATCAAGGAGACTCTTTTTTGCCGAATCAAGTGTATCATTGATGATATGATAGTCGTAGAGTTCCTTTTGTTCGTATTCAGTCAGCGCAGTTGCGAGACGAATCTCGAATTGTTCCTCGGTTTCGGTTCCTCGTTTTCCGAGGCGAACCTTCAGTTCATCAATCGATGGTGGTGTGATAAAAAATGTGACAACACGGTAGCCTTTATCTTCGAGAATTGGTTTGATATGTACCATCCCTTGAGGTTCGATAATATAGAGGGGAATCTTTCCGGCATTGGTAATACGCTCGAGTTCACCTTTGGTCGATCCATAGTAAAAGGTATGCACTCGAGCAAACTCGAGAAACTCAGAGGCATGGATTTTTTGTTCAAATATTTCTTTTGATACGAAGTAGTAGTCTACCCCCTCTTTTTCTCACTTACGAATCGGTACTCGAGTCGTCGTACTAATACTCTCTTCGATCATATCTCCAACTTCCTCTTTGAGAAGGTTCCAGAGGGTATTTTTCCCCGCACCAGCAGGGCCTGAGATGATAAAAACAACATTTTGCATACTAAGGGGTTTGGATATTCCATCTTTTCATTTCTTCCTTGTTTGGAAGGGTGAAAAAGTCGGAACGAAAGTAGGTTTTTTCGAGTATATGACTTCTTGACTCTTTGTCATTTTTTTTGTAGGTTTTCTGTTTTTGGAGACATCAGGAATCGAGACAGAGATAGCTCGCACGAACCCCATCCGGAAGGGCATTTGGAGTATTTCTGATAAACCCCATTTTGATCATATATTCCGCGATATCGTGCCAGAGTGGTCCAGCTCCCGTGATACCAGAAACCTCCATCATTGGACTCGAGTCAAGATTCCCCACCCATACCCCGATCACAGCATCGGGATGGTACGAGACGGTCCAGTTATCTCGAAAATCAGTACTCGTCCCTGTTTTTACAGCCATCGGTATCGAAGTATTGAGGATACTATTGATACCAAAGGCGTGAGCTCGATTACTCGGATTTGTGAGAATCTCCTGAAGGAGAAATAGATTCTTCTCTTTTTCACCATCGCATGGGAGCTCGATTGGATTTACCAGACAATGCTTACTTTGGAAAATCAGACTCGAATAGGACTTTACGATATTCTCGAGAGTAAGCTCGGCTCCTCCAAGGATGAGTCCATAACCATAATATGTACTCTCATGATTGAGCTTTATGCCAGAAGAAAGAAGTTCTTGATAAAAGGTATCAAGTCCTATAGTTTCGGTGAGACGTACGGCAGCCATATTAAGACTGTTCCCAAGCGCTTCACGAAGCTGTACTGGACCATTGGCTCTGAGACCATAGTTGGTCGGGATAAATTTTTTATTTTCCGTATCTGTATCGTAAATCCGATCACTATCGAGTAGGAAAGAGTCTATTTCGGCTCACTTTTCGAGAGCTTTGAGGTAGAGAAAAGGTTTTAAGAGAGACCCTACTGAGCGTCTTCGTTCTATCATATCAATCTCATTGGCTTCTCCATGTTCGCTTCGGTTACCGACATACGAAATGATACGTTTTTCTGCGGGATCATAGATGAAAATAGCTCCATTAGTAACATTGTGATCGGAAAGAGGTGCAAGCAATGATTTGAGAGCATTCGTAGAATATCGTTCAAGATCGAGATCGATCGAAAGGATAAGGGGCATAGAAATTTTTGAGGCTGGAGAGAGCGTTTCTTGGCTGAAAAATGAGAGGAGTTGATTCGGCCTTCCGGTTTTAAATCGTTCGATTTCTTTTCGTACTCTCTCAGTAAGGAGAGGAAAATAATTAATGGATATAGGCGAGTGAAAATTCTGAATTCAACTTTCCAATTGCATACTATTAGTCCATCCGAGCCGCTTTTTTACCTGATTCCTATAGGTGAGAAAGTCATTATTCTCAAGCGAAGTGATACCAGGATACTTGATCAGTGCGAGGAGGGTAACGATTTCTTCCTTCGAGAGTTCCGTGAGACTCGACTTCGAAAAATACGTTTGGATTGCGGTATCGACTCCATAGATTCGATTCCCAAAGTAGACTGAATTCAGATAGTCTCTCAGTATGGATTCTTTATCATTCAATACTGTCAGGAAGACTGCGAGAAGCGCTTCTTTCCCCTTTTCCAAATAGGTTCTCTTAGCTCTTGGAAAATAGGTATTTTTGATATATTGTTCGGTGATGGTTGATCCACCTCGTACCACTTTCCCTTCCCTCATATTCTCTGCGAGTGAATTCCACTTACTGAGTATATCAATCCCACAGTGCGTATAAAATCGCTTATCTTCTATAAGGAGGAGAGCATCGATAAATTCACTCTCGAGACTTCCTGTATAGTCGGTATGCCACCCAAACTCATTTGGGATACTCGCAAGGAGTTTCTGATGTCGGTCTAGAATAATAATGGTCTTCGGTCAACTTTCTGGAAGCTTTTGTAATTGAAAATATCACCAGATCGAGAATACTCCCAAAGTAATGACCAACGTCGATATGATTATGGAGAGCCTTTTTTTCATATGTTTTTCAGTATACTTTCAGAGTGAAGAGTTCCAAAACTTTTGAAACTCTAAAATCTTTTGACAACAAGTTATTTTCACTATAATACATCCACTCTGTCGTAGACCACAGGTGCTCACATAAGAGATAAACCCCTGCCGAGACGGACAAATCCAGTTCAGAGTTTCCAGTTGAGAGTTTCCAGTTTGAAAAAACTGTAAACACAAAACCGTAAACACAAAACTGTGATTCGTTCGCGCGATATGTGCGGATTTTTTTTGCCCACATTCCACGGAGTCATTACTATTTACCATTTTTTCTTATGACTGTATCAAAAGCTCGTAAATCAGAGCAACTTGCTGCTCTTGAGTCAGAACTCAAGGAAGCAACGTGTATCGGATTTACCTCGAATCAGAAAATTACTGTTGCCGAGGTTTCTGAAATGAAGCGTGAACTTCGTTCACAAAATGCATACTTTATGGTTGCCAAGAAGACCCTGATTCGTATCGCATTTAAAAATGTGTATGGCACTGATCTTGATATTTCGACTCTTCCAGGACAGGTCGCTCTCGTTATCGCTAAGGGTGATAAGGTTGCTGGACTTACCGTTGCGAATAAATATGCAAAGCTCTGGAAAAAAGAAGAGAAACTCGTGTTTGTTGGTGGATACCTTGATGGTCGAATCATGGACGCTACAGAGACGACGAAGCTTGCTGGACTTCCTTCTCGTGAAGTGCTCCTCGCAAAACTTCTCGGATCGATGATGTCTCCACTTTCTGGACTCGCTCGATTCTTCGATGCGGCGAAGAAAGATCTCGAATCCAAGGGTCTTACAAAAGTCGGTGATTTGGTCGGCTCAGCTCCAGCTTCAAAAGTAGAAGCTCCAGCCCCAGTCGTAGAAACTTCTACAGCTGCAGAAGTCGCTCCATCTGCTGTAGCTGAAGCTAGTCCAGAAGCTCTCTCTGAAGCGGCTCCGGTGGAGGCTCCTGCTGAAGCTCCCGTAGAAATGTCTTCGAGCGAAGCTGTAAAAGCTGAATAATTTTCCTTTCGTCATATCTGATGAACTCCGGCTCATCAGATAGACGAGGTGAAAATCTCGATATGTCGGTGGAAGAAATTATAGTAGGGAAGGTGAGTTTTTACTCATCTGAATAATGTATTCACATTTCCTACGATGATCGATTCATCACAACATACCCTTTATTTCTTTTTATTTTTACTTATGTCTAATTCTGCAAAGATTATGGAGCTCGTAGAAGGTCTTACGATCGTAGAGCTTGCTGATCTCGTTTCCGCTATGGAAGAAAAATTTGGTGTTTCTGCTGCGGCTCCCGTAGCTGCTGCTGGTGCTGCCGCTGGTCCTGCTGCCGATGAAGAAAAGACAGCATTTGATGTTGTCATGACTTCTGCTGGTGCGGCTAAGATTGCTGTTATCAAGGTTATCCGTGAAATCACAGGTCTTGGTCTTGCTGAAGCAAAGGGTCTCGCTGACAACGGTGGTGATATCAAGAAGGGTATCAAGAAGGATGAAGCTGACAAGATCAAGGCTCAGCTCGAAGCGGCTGGCGCTACGATCGAACTCAAGTAATCTTACTTGAAATCCTCTAAAAAACTCATCTGAAAAGGTGAGTTTTTTACTTATAATATACCTCCCTAAGTACTACTTCATTATTATCCAGTACTAAACTCCTAGGAATTTTTTCAACACAGCAAGGGTTGCTATGATATCTCAGCGTGCCGTATGTGCTTGATATCCAGTGACACCAAGACGAGCGGCGAGACCATTCGGTTTTGAGAGGCTAGTACTCTGGAAGGGGAGCGGAGTTCCTTTGTACCGTGCGAGGGCATTTTTTTGATTGGCCATACTCTTTGTATCGAGGATATCATTCCCGAGTTTATTGAAGAAATTGTGCCGGTTGGTATAGTGAAAAATACTTGAAAGAAAAGCGATGTCCGCCGTCACATACTGGCCGATTATAATCGGTTTGATATCTCAAGGAAATGAACTCTCGACAAAGAGTTCGAAAAAATCGATAAACTCATCATAGGACTTCCCAGCAGCGATACGGTCCAGAGTAAAGCCATTGTATTCGAGGGCTTCTGGATCGATGATAATATTATCCGGAGGACACAGATCCATAAAGAATTCTCCGATAATTTCGAGTTTGTCATCGAGGACCATCGCTCCTACTTCTATGACTCCGTGACTGAAGGGATTCAGTCAGGTCATCTCCAGATCGATAATGAGATATACTCAAGGTTTTGTTTCGGGCATGAGTACGCTTAAGGGGAGAAATTAATTTGCTTTTTTGGTTTACGTTCCTAAGCTGTACTTCCAAATGAAGTGGATAGGTAATTGTATCATGTGTGACTCATAAGTCAAAAAAAATTACTTTACAACTATGACAAAACAGTTCATCGTACAAGATCCATACTTTAAAAAGGCGAAGGAGATGGGATATAGAGCCCGGAGTGCCTTCAAGCTCCTTGAGATCCAAGAGAAATATCATATCATAGATTCCGGTATGTGTGTGCTCGATGTTGGATGTGCCCCTGGGAGTTTTATGCAGGTTGTCTCAAGATTGGTAGGTCCACCTGGCCGCGTTATCTGAGTGGATATTCAGTCGATCAAGTCTTTCGGACAGCCAAATATTTCATTTCTAAAGGCGAGTATCTTCGACTATGAAGTCGTATATGAGTTTATCCGTGCTCGTGGGATCGAACAGTTTGATCTTATCGTTTCTGATATCGCACCGAATACTTCCTGAATCACATGAGTCGATCAATATCGCTCGATTGAGCTCAATCTTGCTATTCTCGAGGTGGCGGACGAGTTCTTGAAGCCAGGAGGAAATACGCTCCTCAAGGTATTTATCGGGGAAGATGTGAATGACCTCATCGGTCCTATCAAAGAGAAATATCAGAAACTGGTACGGATGAAACCACAAGCCTGTCGAGATCGGAGCTTTGAAGAGTACTTTATTTGCATGGGAAAAAAGTAGTATACCCTCTATAGTATAAGAGATACTATGAGTTTTTTATCTTAATCTCTTTCTTATTCGTATGCTTGATTGGATTTTTGCACTCGATAAGACTATCATCCTCGGGATTGGAAATTTTCAATATGATTTCCTTACTCCAGTGATGATACTTTTTACGAGCATCTGAGATATGGGTATTTTATGGATACTCCTTACGATAGTTCTTCTATCGCTACCATCCAATAGAATACTTGGGATTACTCTCGCTCTCGGACTTTTTATCAACCTCATTCTTGGAGAGTGAATACTCAAGCATCTATTCGACCGACCTCGCCCATTTCAGGATTTTCCGACGATTCTCCTTCATATTTCTCCTCCTATTACTTCATCTTTTCCCTCAGGTCATACCAGTGCTTCCTGGTGTTTTGCTACTATTTTTATCTATTATATCTGGAAGAAATCAAAAACCGCTGTTATCACTATCTGGTTTCTGGCTCTTGCTATCAGTATTTCTCGAGTCTATCTTCAAGTTCACTATCCGATTGATATACTCTGATGAATCTTTATAGGAATTCTCAGTGCACGTCTTGCTATTTTTTTGATCACATACTATCAGAAAAATTATTCTGAATATAAATAATACCATCGTACTGATATATAAGATACTTATGTCAATGATATTTTTTTGACGGAGATGAGTATTACTCTATACTGGATGTACTTTTTTCATCTCTATGAGTAAGTATATTATTTTTCTTGGACTCTTTCTTATTTTTCCTTCTACAATATGAGCAGTAGAAAGTCGGTGTTTTACAGAATATGCTGATATAGAAAATACTGGATCATCCCCATTTTTCGTCACTACTGACGAGCGGGATGATCTTTTTTTTGTATCGGATTCTTCTCTCGTTCCTTCGAAGATAAAACCAAGCATCATGAGAGAGTCTTTTCCATATACCTTGACTTCCTCACTTCTTACCTTTCCTGTCACTAAGGTATGACTCCTGACTGATGACGTAAGGACTACGGCTATCGAGATTGACCCCCTTATGGCTCCTTCCGGGTTTTCGATAACCCTTGATTTCGGACAAGAACTTATAAAGGATACATTTGATTTTATATATGAGGTAACTGGTGGGAGCGCTCTATCGATCGTGGAAATATCAAAAGATGGTCTGAACTATGTCCCTGTATCCTCTTCCCAGATTCCAAACTACTCGTTTCGATACCTTAGGGTTACCTATCCAAAATGAGAAAAAATACAGTCAAGTGTCTTCTTGAACACTATCCGATTTGATAAAAAGGTACTTCCAACCTACCTCATAAGTCCCAAGGCTTCTGGGAAAATACAAGCTCTTCGATGATGGATTTGTGATGATAGCCTTCTTTATGTTCTTGAAAATCAGGCCAACCAACTCAGTCAAAATATAGCAGTTAATATTCCTGTAGAAAACCCACTTTCCCTTACTTTTTCACCACTTCCGACGACGGGAATGGATAGTGATAGTGATGGAGTTATAGATATGCGGGATAATTGTTCGAATACTGCTAATCCGGATCAAAAAGATCGAAACTTCGATGGCAGAGGAGATGCTTGTACGGATGATGATGGTGATGGAATAACTGGTTTGAGTGATAACTGTCCGACAGTTGTGAATCCAGATCAAAAAGACCTCAATGCAAATGGTATCGGGGATGCTTGTGAGTTTGATTCGGATTCTGACGGGATTTTTGACGGAGCCGATACCAGTATCCGTACTCCAAACCCTGATCAAAAAGATAGTGATGGAGATGGTATCGGAGACGCCTGTGATAACTGTAAACTCTTCAATCCAGATCAGATTGATTTCGATAAAAATGGTATCGGGGACGTTTGTACGGTACGCGAAGCCTATGAAAAAGCAAATGATTCAGATAAAGATGGTATCTTGGACATAGATGATAGCTGTAAAAAAGTCTCGAATCCAGATCAAAAAGATAGTGATGGAGATGGTATCGGAGACGCCTGTGATAACTGCCGTTCTATCAAAAATAGTGATCAGAAGGACGAGAACAAAAATGGAATCTGAGAAATGTGTGAAGATACTGATTTGGATGGAGTTGATGGCTGGAGAGATAACTGTCCGAGTATTGCAAATCCTGACCAGACGGATGATAATAATAATGGAATTGGAAATGCATGTGAGGATGCTGATAGTGACGATATTTTCGATGAGAAAGATAACTGTCCAGGGGTATATAACCTAGATCAAAAAGATACTGATAGTGATGGTATCGGGAATCTCTGTGATGATACGGATAATCGTCTTATAGAATCCAATCGTATTGTTTTTATGATACTTTTTGGAAGTATAGCCCTGGTATTTACCGGGGGGATTATCTATTTTATCAAAAAAATTAAACTTTAACCTTTTATAGTATGATATCACTGCTCAATAGATTTGCCTGGTGTATTGCTTCTATTCTCGGGATCGTTTTTGTATTGTTCCTTATAGGAATGTGATGAGGGTACTATTCATTCTGGGACGAAGGGTTTATTATTGTATTCTGGGGGCTCGTAGTTGGGTTTTTTATTAAAAAGGTATTTTTCTCATATTCTCAAATAGAGGAATCGGTTCTTGGTATAGGGTGATGATGAATACAGAATAATCCTCTCGCTGCACCTGTTTCATGAATTTCCAACGAGGTGAATAAAGATACATCTGTTCTTTCAGAAATTGCTTCTCATACCCCTGAGAGTACAGCTTCTCTTCATGATAGTACGATTGTTTCAGAAACTCAGGAAACCCCAATATATACCACAGTTGAACCAGAGGAGCCTTCAAAAATAGGTATATGGATACACAATTTCTTCTCAGATCGTCCCCTGGCAAAAGTCGGAGGCATCTTACTTTTCCTTGGTGCTCTTTTCTTTCTCTGGCTTATATTCGACGCGGTTGGGAATGTCGGAAGAGTTATAATCGGTATTCTTTTTGGATTTTTTCTTATCGGAGTGTGAGTCTACCTCGATACTCGCAATATTACCACCGAATCAAAAGTATTGTTTGGAGTTGGAATCGCCGTGAACTACCTCACAATCCTTGCGGGGAGATATATCCTCGATGGGGGTATGGCGAGTGACCCACTCCTTTCCGATGTCTTCGCGACTGTAGCTCTCCTTCTCAATACGGGTCTTGCGATAGCTCTTGCTCTGGTGTATCGTTCACGAGTTCTCCTGGGGTTTGCGTTTATATTTGCCTATATGACACCATTTCTCGTTGGGTCGAAGACGTCGAGCGTATTTCTTCTTGTGACCTATACAACTATTCTTACGGTTGCTATTGGTATTATCAATAGTTTCTACGTACGAATGCAGGAGTCAGAAAATATCGAGTACCTTCAGAGAATTGGGATGGTAGGTATGACACTTCTTTTCTCAGTCGCAACCTTCTGATCGAGTTCGACTGAGATGATTACCATATTCATCTGACTCTTTGTGTGCGTCATAGCTCTTACACTTTTCTCCTATCGCTCGAAGATTTCACCACTTCCTATTTTTATCGGAGCCTACATCGTCCTTTTTATAGCTTCGATGGGAGAGAGTTCCTTTTTTCTTCTCCCTATTGGTATCGTCTGACTCGTACTTGTCTTCGTATTCTTTGCGATACAGTGAATACTTTCCCTACTCACTATTGCTATCCTTGGCGGGGTTTCATTTTTCCTCTGACTCTTCTGATTCTGGATGGATGGATGAACGAGTATCGGTATCCTCCTCACGATCGGAGCTTCCGTATTCTGTCTTTTGAGTATCCTTATCATCCGTACCTCTTCACTACTTCTTGGAAGTATAGCTGTCATGGGATTCGGAATGGTAGCGCTTCTTGGAGTCAGTACACATACAGGAGTCATCGATATCGATAGTATCCTCGCGACGAAAGCAATGGGAATATTTCTTCTTATCGGAGCGAGTATTTTAACCCTCAGGATTCGTGATGTATTCCTCTTTTTTCTTGCTATACTTCTTTCTGGAGTACTTATGATCTATCCGGATACTTTTGGAGACTCGCTTTTCTTTTCTTCGCTGATAGTCGTAGCCTACTGGTTCTTCTCTCTTTTGATTCCATTTTTTCTCACTAGAGATACGAAGCCAATTACTCATCGTTCCTTTCTTCTTGGATCGCTTCCGCTCTCTGCACTCGTGGTAACCTACGCGATCTATGAGCTCGGACAGAGAGAGTTTCCTGGTCTTACCCTCGGACTCGCCTATATCCTCCTCGCAGGAGTCTATCTCCTCTATGCGATGGTTACTGGTTCTCGATTTTTCCCAGAGTGATCAAAAGAAACTACATCTACAGAAGAAGGGAAAAATATATTGCTCGTTCTTTTCGCTCTTCCACTCTCCCTCTTTACTCTTGCTCTTGCCTTTGTCTTCGGGAGTGTACCCGGGATTATGAGTCTCTCATGGATCCTCGAATCTTCTATTCTCTATCTTGTCTACTCTCGGATGAAGGATACGAAGATCTATTTCGCTTGATGTCTGGTATTCCTTATCGGTATGATGAAACAAGTTACTCTTCTTGATACAATAACCGAGTGAGAATGGTTGATGTTTGGCATACTCGTCGTGATGTTGGCCGCTGTATTCTCGAGTCTCTATATTCTCAGAGATGAAAAATCTCAGAATAGAATATTCTATGATATCCTCCATATTCTCTCCATCATTTCTATAGGATATGGAATTTCTCAGATTATCCCTTCAACTGGTACCGGGTGGAGTATATTGGGTCCTGTACTCTTACTTCTCGTTCTTTCATTTTTTTACTCAGCATTTGGAAATACTTTCCATAAACGATTTCATTCTATTCTTTTCGCCCTCGTTTGCCTATCTTTTATAGGAAAATTTGATGGTCTGAAAGAAGATATCGGATCCCGCTTTGTACAGATGGGCGCTCTTGTACTTATTCTCGGAGTAGGGTATCATGGATATCTTTCGAAAAAAGCTGCTTGATATATAAATCTGACGATAGCCATCCTTGCCTCCCTGATACTATCGTCCCTGTATGTGAAGTTCTACTTTCAGACATTTGCCGTTTCTATCTATCTCACTATTATCGCGAGTACTGTTATCATCCGTGGAATTGTCTCATCCAGTACTACCCTTCGCACGGTAGGTCTCTATATTGGAACCTTTGCTCTTCTCAAAATACTGGGCTATGATATCTGGGAATGAAGTTATGGTACGATCCTCCGGGTCTTTGCCCTTATGATTGCCTGAGGACTCATGATCTACCTTTCACAGCTCTACGGAAGGTATGTTTCAAGACCTTGGAATGAAGAGTTCTCACTTTCGAGTATTCTCGGTTCTCTCACTCGTCCTGACACACAGGTATGAATGGATATCCCTGATATAGGTAGTTCAGATGAAATACATCCATTTTCCGATGAACTCGAACATGAACTCGAAAATACTTCCGTCTCACATCTTTCAGGGGCGCGTTTTATGCCAAACTCCAGAGATTCATTTATCGTGAAGCGCGTTTCGGTGCTAAGACTTGCCCTCCATATCACCACTACTTTGAAAAAAATAAGCTTCCAACCCGATGAGCTCCTTTCCTCGTATGACTATGTTCTCAAAAATCTTAAGAGCTCCCTTCCTGAAAAGGATCTCAAGCCGCTTCTTGAAAAAATTATTGCCTGGATTCGAGCATGAGGAAGTATAGAATTTATAGACAAAAAATAATCTAGAAATATGTATCAGAAGTACTTTCCCCTTACGAGGATAGAACTATATCTAGAAACTATTTCTTGATCTGTATTCCCCTCCATCCCCCGTAAAGAGCGATAAGACAGAGGCATCAGAGGAAGAGTGATATACCCATATATGATCCCATTTCGAGTATTTTCCCAGAGAGAAACATCGTAATAGCTCCCACCAGTGACAGAGTGAATCCATAGAGTGCAGAAGTATAATCTTTGTCTATATCCTCTCAGAGGAGGGAGAAAAAATGAGATTCTGCCAGATTTACGGAACCCCCGAAGAAGAGTCATATAAGAAAGGCAAGTATTTGTACGAGGAAATACATCTCTTGGGTCTTTGCAAGGGAGAGAATAGTAGAAAATAAAAATATAATACCTGTAAATATCATCCCGAGGATGAGGAATGATCGGAGACGATGATTCGCAATTTTTACAGAAATAATATTCCCGATTATCGCCCCGATCGAGGAAAATATCAGAAGCAGAGAAGAGGCGGAGTTTGATTTGTCAAAAAACTCCTTTGAATACGTTATCGCGACCTGCGAAGCCTCGACTGATATCTGCCAGAAACAAGCCAGACCTATCATAAATATACCGTATCGGAGAAAAAGCCTCTTATAGAGCGCGAGTGAAAATATAAAATGACTTCGATCTTTTCTCGTATTGGTGGTAAGAAGAATAAGAAATGCTACTCAAAGAAGAAATATAAAATACCCTATTCCAGGGAGATGAAGTGAGGAATTTTCTCAGATTTTGGCTCCGATAATCGTCCCGATAATCAGAAATACGATAAACACGATGGTAGTATAGGCTCCTACTGCCGATGATCCGAGTTTTGAAGTGGAGATTTCTCGACCGATCAGGGTATTTTTCCCTATCACATAGAGACTATATGAGAGTCAAATTCCTACCATAGAGATATCGAAAAAGAGAGGGTGGATAAGTGGAAGAAATGCACAAGCTATAAAAAAACATACTCCAATAAGTATAGAAAATAAGAGCATCACTCGTTCACTATATCGAGCATAGAGCGCTCCACCGATCGCGTAGGCTATCATACTCCCAAGGAGCACAAATCCAGAAATTTGCTCGAGTGTAGGGGCAAATGAAGGAGCTTCATAGACTCACCAGAAGTAATACTTGATTCCAGCATAAAATAAACTCCAAAAGGCGATGAGTCCGAGGAGTGAGAGGAGAGATTTTCGCATAGGTGAAGTGAGAGAAGAATTAGAATGAAACAAGGTATTTAGCCACTAGGAGATTTGTGAATGGGAGTATCTAATTGGTGTGATTTTTCATTCCTTCTAAAGAGTAAATGAAAGGATGAAATCTTCTCCTATGGTTGTTTGTATAGGAATGGTTTCTCATCTAAATACAAAACATGTGATGTTTGTATCTATTTTCTCGAAAAGAGAGATATCTTTCATCTCATCGAGTATTCAACCAGTAGATTTGATAATCGCTTCCTTCGCAGTCCAGAGTCTATAGAAATGCTCCCAATTTATCCCACCCAAGAGAGCATATTCTTTTGCACTATGGGTATTGAGGAGGCTTTCACCCCTTTCTCGAAATCAAGCGATATCAATACCAACTCTTGTAGGTCCTACGATATAGGCTATATAGTCTTCTGAGTGTGATATCGACCAGTACAATAAACCCTCTTTCCCATCGATACTTATGGGTACTGGTCTTCCATCCATATCCTTTTCGAGAGGAGAGTCGTAGGCATATGTATTTTTGAGGTACTGGAGGAGATGATACCTGGCTTCGATACTTTCTTCGGAAAGTCAGTGATCAAAAAGATTTGGGTAGTCTTGTCGCGCTTCTTCTATTACCGTATCGGATTTTTTATGATAGTTGTAGTAGCGCATATTAGGGAAGAAAAATACTGAGTTTTGATCGAGTTCATGTACTGAGGAATGCTTCTTCCGTTCAGAGGAAATTCATCCCGGTTCTCTCTATGCTATCTATAAATCATACAAAGTCGAGTTCTTGCTCAGGGGAATTGCACTCAGCCTTCATTTTTTTGACGATATCGTTCGGAGGATAAGTGATTCATATACCAATACGAGTCAGGGTAATATGTATTCATTCATCATCGTTAGATTCTGGTTGATATGCTTTCGTCACGAGCGTAGAACATACATAGTTTATATCACTATAGTAGTTAAATGAATAGTCATAATTGGTACCGATAAGATGAATAGTTTTTTCGATGGCTCTTTCTATTTTTTCTTTTCGAAATCTTGTACGGATAACACCGAGATAGTCGTTGTGACCGCAAAGTAATTCGATCGGAATAATCTGCACTCAAAGCCCGATGGCTTCTATGATATAGTGGGTTGTTTTATTGAGTCCGAGTTTTCCTAATTCTGGGAATCTTCCTATTAAAAACTCACCAGTTCCGACGTACATCGCCATATGTTTCCAGAATCCTGGGATGTTGAGGTTGGTGGCCGCCCAGTTCTGTCGTGTGAGCAGTATATCTCATGGCCTCATACGAAGAAGGAGTGTATCTATATGTTCTTGTCGAATGAGACCTTCCTTTCTTCGAGAAAAATGTATATGCATCATCAGTCTTCCACCATACTTCGCGATCCAAGTAAATAAAATCCCAAGTTTATATCTGAGATGGTAGTAGATATTGATACCATCAAGAGTAAGTCTTTGTTCGAAACTCCCAGCTGCTTTTTCATCTCTTTCAAAGAGCGGTGATAGACTTATATTTACTTCATCTTTGAGACTCAGAAAATACTCTCGAGGATAGAGAAGTACGGCTATAAATCTCGTATGATACATATAACGAGCGAGGGTTGAGTAGTTTTCTTGAAAGGTATCATCGAGATACTGTCTGAGGAATTCCTCATGAGGTCAAAAGGTACTTCGGAGTTCGAATAGCATGTTGTAGTAGGTGATGATCGCTGCATATTTTACGACAAAACAATTCTTACTTCCGAGTGTAAAAAATGATCTCCAATACAGACTTCGGATGATGTGTCTTAGAGAGAGAAAGGGCATAATTATACCTTCCCATAAGAGTGCTATTCTTCTTTTATCATCTGTCGTATAGATCGTTTGTCTACTTCAAAAGAGTGGATCATTTTTGAGTGATTGAAGTGCTTTTTCGAAGTCGATATCTATGGAGTGAAGTAGTTCTGGGTAGTACTTCATATTATATCAGAGCTTTAATTTGCTTATAATCCGTTTTCCCAGTTCCGAGTATGGGTATGCTTTCGAGTTTGACGACATGGGAAAACTTGACGATATTGCTCGCACCGTGCATATGTATATAATCATTGAGCTCTGCGGTTGTAGTGTCAAATGTTGTAAAGGCGACGATAATCGTCGTTCCATCTACCTCTCGTGCTTCTACCGCGAGACTTGTTACCTCGGTATTTCCATACTTTTCGAGGAGGATGGTCTCGATAAAGGGAAGTGAAATCATCTCACCAGCGATTTTTACAAATCGTTTGAGTCTTCACGTGATAAAGAGATATCACTCAGTATCTACGTACCCGAGGTCTCAGGTTTTGTACCATTTTTTCTCCTCCGAGATCTCAAATGGACTTTCGAGAGTCGTATCGAGATATCCCTCGAATATAGAATCTCCAGAAACATATATCATTCACTGTTCTCCAGAGTTCATTTGCTTTCCAGTATTGATATCCCGAATAGAATAGGCAAGTGATGGAAGAAACTTTCCAGCACTTCCTTTCAACGGTTTCGAGAGGGGATTGATCGTCACGATCGGACTACACTCAGTAATTCCATAGCCTTCGAGGATAACTCCATCCGGACACTTCGTATGAAATAGATCAAAAACCTCATCTCCACACTTCTCAGCCCCGACAAAAGCATATCTGAGGCTCTCAATTCATTCATCTGCTTCTCTTAGTATCATCCTCAGGAAGGTCGGAGTCGCTGGTAGTATACTCGTATGAGTATGCTTGATACACTCGACTATGGTTCGGGCATCGTTCGGATCTGGAGTATAGGCAACTTGTATGGGGGCAATGAGTGGAAAAATCGTATTGATGGTAAATCCGAAACTATGAAATGGGGGGAGAAATCCGATCAGCGTTTCATATTTTTTGAACGGAACGAGCTCGAGTGCTCCTATGATATCGGTAAGTATATTCTTGTGTGTAAGTGCTACCGCTTTCGGGAGGGATTCACTTCCAGAAGTGAAAAGAATAACAGCCTCTTCTGGTGTTTTTATTTTTCGTCGAAGTTTCATGTTGATGACTGCAAAAAGCTTCGTTTTCGAAGAAATATCTCGTAGTATATCTTCGATAAATATCATCTTATTCTCAAAGGTACTCAGCCATGGCGAACTGATTTTCTCATAAAATCGTCGACTCGTGAGGATTGTTTCAAGATTGGCAAACTCCATACAATGGGCAAATGATCTTTCCCCGACTGTCCAGTTGAGCATCACGGGGACTTTTCCTGCTACATAAGTTCCATTGAGGAGGAGACTCGTAGCTCCGAGAGCTGGTAGCATGATCCCTATACGAGGTGATGTATATTTCTTGAGATATTCTCCGATTACATAGGATTTCAGGAGGAAGTCACCTCGAGTCATCTCTCCAAGATTTCCATCGTAGAGAAACAAGGCTTTCGGATCACTGCGACAGATTTTCTCGATACAAGATGGTATGGTATCATTTTCTGTATCGATATCGAGCACAATATTCTCATCACTTACTTCTCGGAAATGGCAGGGTTTCAGAGTCTCTGTCACGGGAGATCTACCTATCGCCATGGTGCAAAAATCACCGATGGTTTTTAGAGTTGTGATAGGAGGATTTGAGGTAGATGGGAATTCCATCTGGATGGCGGCTTTAATCTCTGCCATATCGAGTGAGTCCGCATGGAGGTCCAGAATCAGGTTCGTATCATAGGAGAGCTCATCCTCTTCTATATTTTTGATTTCAGAAATCTCTCATATTATCTTATCGTAGACTTCATCAGGAATATCTTCACGAGGGACTGAACTCGAACTTTTGATTTCTTTCACCGAGCCGACTATACTCTCAGGTTCAGTCTTACCAACGGTATCATCTCGAAAGAAATAGTGACTGATAAATCGGCAGGGCTCTTCTCATCACATATTATAGTAGTCTTCTAGCTCTGTATTGAAGCTATCCATCCCTTGTTTGTGCCATTTTTTTACCTCTTCTGTCATATCCTCGATCGTGATCGATACCTCTCGTTTTGGCATGAAGAAAAAAAGATTCGCTATCATCATACCGAGAGAAGCTGGGATAATCTTCGCGAGGGAAGGAGAGTCTCCTGTATAGGCTTTCCCCCACATACTTCCCCAGAGCCCCTTCGTTCGTATACAGATGACTCTTGCATCTTTCGGGAGCTCTCTGATGACTTCGAATCCCATCTTTTTCCCGACGATATGCTCGAAGGGCTGTACATAGATATGTCCGGAAGGATAGAGAAGGACATTTTTCCGAGTTTTGAGTCATTCGTTGATACCAAGAAATGCCTTTTTGACATCCTCTATGGTTCCTCCACGAGCGATATCTCAGACGGGTATGGCTCAGACCTGTTTCAGAAGTGGCTCTAGACCAGGAGTATGGAAGTAGGTCTCGGTCACGACGGGAGAGAGTATCTTATATTTCCCGATAAAGGCTGAGAGGATAATCGGCTCTATGAGAGCGGGATGATTTGGGAATACTACAATCGGAGCATCCGTTTTGAGATGTTCAATACCAGAAAGAGTGATGCGGTATCGAACCTGCAAGAAAATACGAAAGAGAAGGAAAATGGCCTGCATAATGACGAATATTAGATTATACTTCCCATCATATCGTAAACCGGGGAAAATCGCAAAAAAAAGTGAGTTGATTTGTATTATTATATCTGGATAAAAACTAAGTAGTATTTTTGTCAAATTTTGAGTGGATTTCCGTGAGTTTTTCACTATACTTTTTCTGAATTTACCCATTATTCTATGCCAACTATCCTCTCCTCAGAAATCCGACAGAAATATCTTGATTTTTTCAAGAGTAAAAATCATGCCATCATCCCATCTGCGCCCCTGGTACCAGAGAATGATCCTTCAGTCCTTTTCAATACGGCTGGAATGCAACCCCTAGTTCCCTATCTCCTCGGTGAGCCCCATCCCCTTGGGAAACGCCTTGCTGATGTACAGAAGTGTGTCCGTACGGGGGATATTGATGATGTCGGTGATGATACGCACCTCACATTTTTCGAAATGCTCGGGAACTGGTCGCTCGGTGACTATTTCAAGAAAGAGTCGATCGCGATGAGTTGGGAATTTCTCACTTCTAAGGATTGGCTTGCACTGGATCCGGAAATGATCAGCGTGACCGTGTTCGAGTGAGATGCCAATGCTCCAAGAGATGAAGAATCAGCCACGATATGGAAAGATATCTGAATGCCAGAAGATAAGATTGCTTACCTCCCGGCTGAAGATAACTGGTGGGCGGCAGGTCCGACTGGGCCGTGTGGTCCCGATACCGAGATATTCTACTGGATGGGAGAGGGAAAGCCACCGAAAGGATCGAATAAAGGAACTGATTCGAAAATGTGGATGGAAATCTGGAACAATGTCTTCATGCAGTACAATCGAGTCAATGCAAACACTCTCGAAAATCTTCCAGCGCAGTGTGTCGATACGGGTATGGGTATCGAGCGATGTACTGTTACACTCAATGGGATGAAGAGTGTCTATGAGACTGATTGTTTCGCACCAGTACTTACAAAGATTAAAGAAATTGTCGATACCCCCTTTGCAAGGGGGGATGGCGATAGCCAGGGGGGTACTACTCAGTATAATGAAAAAAGTGCACGCATCATCGCTGACCACCTTCGTACCGCGACCCATATGATCGCGGATGGAGTTACTCCGAAAAATGTCGATCAAGGGTATATCCTCCGTCGACTCATCCGCCGAGCTATCCGTGAGGCCTATAAGATGTGATATGAGCAACCTTTTGTGAGTCAGATTGCGAGTATGTATATAGAACAATTTTCGGGGATTTACGAGAGTGTGAAGAATAATGCTGAAAAAATAAGAACTGAGCTTTCACTCGAGGAAGGGAAGTTTAGTAAGACTCTGAAAGATGGGGTTCGAGAATTCGAGAAAATCCGAATGGGGATGAAACTCGCGGAGGAAAAAACTGGGCAGAAAATCACCAAAATCTCTGGAAATCGAGCCTTTACCCTTTTCGATACCTACGGATTTCCGATCGAGATGACGGTCGAGCTTGCTCGAGAGGCGGGACTTGAGGTCGATTTGAATGGATTTTCACAGGCATTTGAGAAGCATCAGGAACTCTCTCGTACGGCGGCGGTAGGGAAATTCAAGTGAGGACTCGCCGATGATGGAGAGGAGACCACCGCTCTTCACTCTGCTTGCCATCTGATGCTCGCAGGACTTCGTCGAGTCCTCGGAGACTGAGTTCACCAAGCCGGGTCGAATATCACGGCCGAGCGACTCCGATTCGACTTTACTCAGAGTGAAAAGATGACACCAGACCAGATTAAACAGGTAGAAGAGTATGTGAATGAAGCCATAGAGTCAGGACTTACGGTTACTATCACCAATATGGACAAGACTCTTGCAAAAAACTCAGGAGTGGAGTGAGCCTTCTGGGAAAAGTATCCAGATATCGTGAAGGTCTACTCGATGGTGGGTGAAAATGGTGTAACCTACTCTCGTGAGCTTTGCGGAGGTCCACATGTCGAGAACTCGAAGGACATGTGAAAATTCAAGATTATCAAAGAAGAATCCAGTAGTGCTGGGGTGCGACGTATTAAGGCGGTATTGGAGAAGTAGATAATTTTACAATTGAGTTCTCAATTACTGCTATAGACTTTATCAAACCTAGAGTAGAATAATTTGGACTATATAAATATTTGATATTTTTCCGAGATTCGATACTATCAACGTATGTTAATATCAAAACGCCTCATCACCTGGTCGAGCTTCATATCCTGTGCATCCGCATAACGGGTTGTTTTGAATTGTTTCAAGCACCCGTTTTTCGGGTGTTTTTTTATTCTTTACATTTGATACTATGATTCCAATTCGTTCTTGGGAATACCAGCTTGGTGCAGAAGTACTTCGTGCTAATCTCCGATATAGACAATCAAAACCCAATTGAATTCCTCCTATTTGACTTGTTGATGATATTATAACTGGAATTACTTGGCGTGTTTGTGAATATATTTGAATAAAACTATGATGAGAAAAATTACCTAGATAAATTTAAAATTATGGAATATGCTGCATATTTCATATACTGTTCCTTAGATTCTTTTGTAATTTTATTATGCAAACCCCTATTCCTGGCTCCCATTGGCGTCACTATAAATCTGATGGAACCAATCTCCATACCTATGAGGTTGTTGGAATGGCCCGTCACTCAGAAACACATGAGGATATGGTGGTATATCGTCCCCTCTATAATGTTCCAAAAGATTCTTGGGCATATGGATACGACTTTGTAACTCGCCCACTCTCACTTTGGTATGATATCGTTACCCATGTTTGAATGCAAGTACAGAGATTCACCAAAATCCAAAAATAGTATATTTTCCCTTCCAAAAGAGGGGATTTTTGGTATACTCAACTTAGTTACAAGTTACAAGTTACAAGTTACAAGTTACAAGTTACAAGTTACAAGTCTCACTTATTTATTCTATTTACCCTAATCTCCCTGCCTGTATGCCCTATCCAACCATGTGGAACCTCACCCGATATTTTTATTCTGGACTTGATGATCCGAAGTTTATCACTGATATTGCCAATATCCTCCCGGCGACTCAGGCCTTTGCAGAAAAATATGAGAAAATACTTCCTACTTTTACCACTGCGAAGGAGATTTATGAGTTCTATCAAGAATACGAAAAACTCTCAGATGCTCTTATCGAACCGAGCTACTATCTATTCTACCTTTCTTCTCTCGATACACAGGATACAGAAGTCCAGAAAAAGAGCGGGGAAGTCGACTATGTCTATACGGAAGCTTCAAACCTTCTCCTTTTTATCTCTCAGGCTTGGAAGACGATCTGAGTCGAGAAGATCATGGAGTGGTCTCGAGATCCGCTCCTTGCTGGAATCAAAAACGATCTCGTCAGTACCGCAGATAATATTCGCTATATTCTTTCCGAAAAAGAAGAATATGTTCTCAATATGAAGTCTCGCCCGATGGGTTTGGCAGATGGTCTTCATGAAGAGCTTACAGGTTCATACGAGTTCAAGATGTATATAGATGGAGAAGAAAAAACCATGACTGAAGAAGAGGTACGGAGCTATCGTCAGCATACAGATAGGAGTATACGAAAAGAAGCCTATGCTTCGATCCGTAAAGTTTACAATACCAAACAAAATCAGATTACTCTCGGAAATATCTATACGAGCATTGTCAAAAACTGGTCTTCCGAAATCCGTCTTCGTGGGTATGAAGGAGTGATGTCGCAGAGAAATATCTCGGAAGAAATGGACGATGAAGTCGTCGATATGCTCCTCTCGGAAGTCGAGAAGGCCTATCCACTTTATCGGAGATTTCTCGAGGCGAAAGCGAAGATGCTGGGTCTTTCGACGGTTTCCAGTTGAGAGTTGAGAGTTGAGAGTTCGGACAAAACAGGAAACTGAAAACAGAAAACAGAAAATACTTTCTCGGTCTGGGATGTTGGTGCGCCGATAGGGAAGTCTGATAAGGATTTTACGTTTGATGAGGCGTTTGACCTGCATCTCTCGGTTATGAAGGATTTTGATCAGGATTTCTATGACTACTCCCTCGATATGATCCGTGAGGGGCGAATTGACGCCTTCCCGAAGCCCGGGAAACGAGGAGGTGCCTTCGCGAGCTATAAGAAGGGGCAGGAGAGCTTCGTCCTCCTGAACTTCACTGGGAAACTTCGAGATGTTTCGACGATTTCTCATGAACTCGGACACGCGATCCACGGTCACCTTTCTCAGGCTCAGGAGGGTCCAGTTTATGACTCTCCACTTTCACTTGCTGAGACCGCTTCTATATTTTCAGAAATGCTTCTCGGAGAGAAAGTGAAATCGATGGTATCTGTAGAAGAGTACAAAGACTATCTCAATGAACGACTTGGTGATATCTTCGCTACGATATTCCGACAGGTGCAGTACGTCGTGTTCGAACGACAGATTCACGAACAGATTCATAGCGGACACGAGCTCACCTATAAAGAACTCAATCTCCTCTGGTGTGCAGAACAGGAAAAACTCTATGATGGAATAGTTACCTACGATACACCTGCAGAAGAGGAGTCGGGATGGTCGATGATCCCCCATATATTCCATACGCCATTCTACTGCTACGCTTATGCCTTCGGGAATCTTCTCACCTTCTCGCTCTATCGTAAGGTTCATGTTGAGAAATCCCTCTCGGTTGAGGACTATAAGGATATTCTCCGAGCCTGAGGTTCTGAGCGTCCACGTGATCTTCTCGGTCGCTATGGTATAGACATCGCCTCTCAAGACTTCTATCAAGCGGGAATCGCTGAATTGGAGAGAATGGTGAAGGAGTTTGAGGGGTTGATTTAGGATTGATTATCTTTTCCAAAAATCAAAAGATATGAAACCCATAATCTATATAAACATCTCAATCTTGGTTATTTGTACTTTTTTATTATCTCTTTTTGCAATTTTTTCAGAGAAATTTATCTGCTATGGCGAATATGTAAGTTGGAATTCGAAGAGTGAGAAACAAATTTCGGTAATCAATAATTGATGATGTATCATAGATCAAAAGCTATTATCGATGGGTCTATGAGTATATGATGAAGGTTTCTGGGATAATGGAGATGGACACAAGATGTTGAGATATGTTATTCTTTTTTCTCTAGGAGTAAGCTTCTTCTTTTTTCTTCAAGTGAAGCATAGAGTTATGGTATCTGAAAGATTCTGAGTGCTCAAAGTATTGTCAGTATATGGAATTTCTTTATTCCTTCTCGCATTCCTTCTTATCTTTTCATTCCAAGTACATCCAAATGATGAGATTGTTTTAATATTTTTTTACTGATTTCTTTCAGCTGCTATTGCTACCTACTTCCTTGTATGAACAAAGTTAAGGTATATGATGGTTAGTTTTTTTCTACTCATTGTGATATCTCTTCTCTTTGAAAATAGTTATGTTTTTTTACTTATAATAAATATACTTGATTATATCGTTTATATTTTCTGAAAATGGTGAAGCTATACTCTCTATTTCTTAAACTATTGAATTATATTTTTTTGATATTTTGTCCTTGTTTATTTTTTGCTCATGATAAATACTTTTTTACTTCTAACTATCACTAAAATTTTTATAAAACTCAAAAGTAATTACTAATCTCTATTTACTTCTTAATTCTTCCCAAATGACTGAAATACTTATACTTGCATCGATTACACTCCTCGCTGCGATTTCTCCAGGTCCTGATATGATGGTCGTTGTAAAAAATGCGATGAAGTCGAGTGCACTTGGGTATATGACCGCCCTCGGAGTGGGACTTGCGGTTTTTGTCCATGTAGCGTACTGTATCGCGGGAATTGGACTCATTATCTCTCAATCTCTCCTGCTTTTCTCGATTATCAAGGTCCTTGGAGCGCTCTACCTCCTCTATATTTCCTTTCAGCTCTTTCGCTCTGGACGAGGAGAAGCCCAGAAAATCATTTCGGGAAAAGAACAAAGATTACTTATGAGTCTCAGAGAAGGATTCCTGACGAATGTGATGAATCCGAAGGCGACGATATTTTTCCTCTCGGTCTTTACTCAGGTAATCGATCCCACTACTTCCATACTCACTCAGGTTTTCTACGGGACAATGATGGCAACGATTGTAGCCGTCTGGTTCATCATACTGACGACGATTATGAATATCAGATATATAAAATCACATATTTCCTCTATCCAGTACTACCTCAATAAGGTCATGTGAGTGCTTCTTGCTGGAATTGGAGTGAAAATCCTTCTTACAAGCTCCAAGTAATAACTATGCCAACACCACTCCAATCTCCCTATCCGAATATTCTCCCATTCCTCTCTGGAATCCCTCTTTCATATTGGATATCAGTCCAGAATGGATCCATCCTCCTCTCAAAAAAATCGGGATGAACGGTAGCTGATATCGATACTGAGTACCTCTATCTTCTTGCGTATGCTCCAGATCCGGGAACAGTGAGTTATACTGGTGATAGTATATATGCTCAGTTTTCTGAGGTAGCAATTGGATCCCAGTACAAATGACAGTGCGCAGCTCTCGCGAAGGCAATTTCTGGGAAACGTAATATACCGACGGATAAATGGCTCTCTTGAATGAGTCTCGCAGATTTCTGTTTCTTACCGGAGAGTATGCTCCCATATTCCTATCAGGGACTTATGATCGCCTACTTCGACGGAAAGCCAAACTATGCCCTCGCAGCTTCTGATAAAAAACATGTGGCTATCCTCCTCGATATCACTCGGGATACGCAGTGAAATCCGAAGAGTATAACTGTGGTCGATCAGAATTATTATTCGTATCCACCATTTGAGAAGTACGCTGGAAAAATAGCAAAGCATACGATTCCTTGGTGAACTCTAGTTCAAAAATGAGTGGCCGCTGCGAGGAGTTATAGGATAGTGAATATATAACGGTAGAGACGATGGAGATGATGGAATGGTAGGGACGATGGAGGGGTAGAAAAGTAGAATTGGTAGAAACGACAGAAACGGCAGTGCAGGTAGAGATACAGGAGTAGAATTTAGAATTCCCCTTTCAAAGGGGATAAAGGGGGTAATGAAAGACAGAATTCAAGGGATCCCTCTCGCGCGAGGAGTCGAGAGGGAAGAAGGCAAGAGGAGCTATTAGTAAGGTAGAAACTGTAGAAATCGTAGAGAAGGAGGTAGGGTGGAAATTACAGAAAAGTAGAAGGGTAGAATCTGGAAAGAGAGAAGAGGCTTTCGTCCTGAATTCCTGTGAAAACAGGAATTTATAAAATAACAATCTGGATTCCCGTGTGCAAGAGGATGATATCAATAGGAAAACTATGGAACGGTAGAAAAGATAGAAACGAAAGAGAAGATAGTAATGTGTGAGGATATGATTTGGAATCCCCCTTTCAAGGGGGATAAGGGGTAAGGAACGGTAAAATCGCATGAATCCCTTTTGATTTGTTACACCAGCCGAATACTCGCAAGAGTAGCTTTTCTGAAATAAGGAAGAAATTACTTATTACTTTGAGAGGATTTCCTCGAAGAAGCTTGCTTTTTTGTCATGGTCCATTCGGATCCTATTTACCTTAAGATAGTTATTCATAGTATTAACATCAGCTCAGAAATTGGTGGAGAAGGCAAGTGTATATCCACACTCTTTTGCTAAGCTTTCTGAATTATCTCACATCCGACCTGATGGATAGATATAGGTGGAAATTGTTTTTCCGATAAGCTTTTCAAGCATTTCTTTTGATTCGCAGAATTCCTTTTTTTCTTCCTCTTGAGACAGTTTTGACTGATCGAAATGGTTCACTGAATGAGAAACGATGCTGAAGAGTGGATGATCTCAGAGTATGCGAACCTGCTCAGAAGTCATGAATCCATGTACATCGATCTTACTACTGATGATTCCGAAAGAGAAGGGAACTGAGAAAACTCAAGCGAGGGGAGCGAGACTCGTAAAACTATCGACCCAACCATCATCTACTGTGAAAACGAAAATATGGGAATTCGGAAAGCACTTGGAACTGAGGTCTTTTCGGAGTTCATCCGTACTGATGGTAGCGACTTTTCCTGCGTTTCTGAGAGCGCTCACTGTGCTCATATGTGATTTAAATACCTTTGGGGCAACAGAAAGCTCACGAGTTGAGTCATTATCTATATCCATTATTTCTCGGATATAGTGATACATAAAAATATAAATCTTCGGATTTTCAATACAAAGAGAAGTATGTATAGGATCAATTATGTTCGGTACAAGTGCTGGAATAGTGACAGGAAGTGGCTCCTCGACCGGAGAACTTTCTGGTTGGGTGAGAGCATTGGTCTTATCAGAAAGGATTCCTGAGAGTGCTTCAGAGACTCAGTTTTGAGGAGGGGGAGATGGATTGGCAGGAGCTTGAGATTCCTGAGTAATAGTCGAGCTTACACTGTTTGATCAGTTTTCAGAAGTGAGAAGCGTTTTGATGCCATTGGTTGCCTCTGCTCTATGAATAACCGCGGGAGCTTCGAGATTTTCCGCAGTCAAATATATGATACTTCCAAGTAACAGAGTAGAGATGACCAGTGGGGAATATATCCTTCGCATACGGATTCAAGAGCAAGAGAAAATAATTAAAATGGATTATATACAATTGCTTTAAAATGTATAGATTTTGTTTTATATCTTTGTTCATGGGAGTATAAAAACTTTTGTCCTCTTGGAAAGAATAGATATATTGAGAGTATACTTGTTTTTATTCCTATGAAAGATTTTTCTATTCTCTCACGTTCTTATGATCTTCGGGGTATCTATGGTCAAGATATCGATGATGATTTTTTCTTTCGTCTCTGATATGCCTTTGCTATCGTGACTCAGAAAAAAAGAATCGCTCTTGGCTACGATGCGAGACTCTCTTCTCCTTCACTTCAGTCGGCATTTACCTCCTGAGCGAATTCTGCTGGGGCGACTATTATAGATATAGGTCTCTGTTCATCTGACATGCTTTCATTTACCACTTGTCACTATAGTGATATTGAAGCAGGTGTTATGATCACAGCTTCTCATAACCCGAAAGAGTACAACGGTATGAAATCTCTCGCTCACTCGGGAGAACCATACAATCTTAAAAAATATGGATCTGATATGGTGGTACTTATGGAAAAAGTACACGATACATGATGGCTCGCGAACGATGGATATGTAGAGTATCGGGATATTTTAGAAGATTGGACAGATCACATCCTGAGTTTCATAGGAAAAGGTATTGATTTTTCTGATTTCTCGGTGGTTGCTGATGGTGGAAATGGTTCAGCGTGAGCTTTTATGAAGAGACTCTCTGAGAAAATATGATTTAAGATGATTCCTTTATTTCTTAATCCCGATGGCAATTTTCCGAATCATCATCCTTCTCCTATCGAGGCTAAGAATCGAGAGCATGCACGGAATACACTCCTCTTAGAACAGGCTGATGTCGCCTTCCTTTTTGATGGCGATGCTGATCGTGTGATCCTCCTTGATGAAGCGGGCAATATGGTGAACTCTGCAGTTATTTCTGCGGCTATTGCTGAGAAGCTCATCTCTCAAGGGGAAGAGATAAAATTTATCGGAAATACCGTCACATCTCATAATTTTCGAGACTTTATAGAGGAGAACTGATCTGAGTATATTCGAGAGAAGGTCGGACATGTCTATATACGTGAACGGATGATGCAGGATGAACGTATTGCTTTTGCCGGAGAACACTCAGCCCATTATTTTTTTCGAAGAAACTATTTTATGGATAGCGGGATCGTTGCGGCTATGGTATTTCTTTCGATGGTAGCCGAATCAGGACTAAAAATAAGTGAGTTTAGTCGTCAGTATATCAGATATATAAGCCTTGAGGAAACTAATTTTGAAGTGAAGGATCCGAAATGAGCTATAGAGAAACTCGTCAAACTCTATAGTCATGAAACGTATGATCTCTTCGATGGAATTACTGTAGAATATAAAGATGGCAGCTGGTGGAATTTTCGTCCGAGTTCGAATGAACCACTCCTCCGATTCAATATGGAAGCAAAAACTCAGGATCGTTTCGATACGCTCTATAATGAAATACACAAAATCATTCAAGGATTTGCAGTGTAGGGAATAATATGATATACTAAAAAAAATAAGTATATTTTATGACCACTCGAGAGGAGGAACTTCTTGCTGAAATAGCTGTTCTCAAGCGAAAACTTGAAAACTCGTCTCTTTGGATGAAGCGCCAAGTCCAAGAATCTATCAAAGTAGTAGCTACAGAAAGAGTAAAAAAATTTAGTCGTCATACCTTCCAGAATAATCTAGAGCGTGATCAACTGGTGCTTCTAGAAAGTTCTATAGAAAACTGCTTTGGAAGTCTCCTTCTCTCAGCACCTCCGAAGACAGTCGAACGTCTTATCGATGCTGAACTTCAGTGGTTTACTCTTCAGAAGTATCCGCAGATGGATGGGGCAGCTATGTCGATGAGCTATCAAAAGATATTTGATGCTTCAGTCGAGATGTATATTGCAGAACCATTTCGTCAGTATGTTCGTCAGAATAAGATCCTTCTTCGAAATCAACTCGATTCTCTTATCGAGGAAGATGTAGAAAATGTTATTTATAAGGGATACAACCTCTCAAGTGGACGACTGTATCAGATTATTCTGGAGATAAAAAAAGAGAACTCTCTCACTCCTTTTCTGGCGCTATTCCAGAAATTCTTACAAATAGAAAATAAAAAAATGTATGATACTCTCCTCGGGGATGATTTTTTACCGCCGTTTCAGGCAATTATCGAGATGGAAATATTTTCGAAAAAACGCCATGAAAAAAAGGTTTCTTTTATCGAAGCGAAAAAAACCCGGGCGATTATGGTAGGAAACCTTCAGGTAAAAAACTCCCTCCTCGGATTACTTTTTATGTCGAATC
This sequence comes from Candidatus Altimarinota bacterium, assembly GCA_043769645.1. GTDB lineage: Bacteria > Patescibacteriota > Gracilibacteria > BD1-5 > UBA2023 > JAYUDN01. Next base: position 10,825 of record JAYVJC010000023.1, on the reverse strand, counting down.
GATTAGTGTAAAGAGGGTAAGCTCATCTTTACCTGACTCATAGAGTAAAATTTTCCTATTCTAAACATTGTAAACTTTGACTCTTATTCGGTATTCTTACGTTCTTAATCATAGAAGCACTGAATACTTCAGTTTTTTCAGGTTTTATATATAATCAAGATGATATAGCCCACCTTATTTTTTTATATTGAAGAATTCAACTCTTCTCTTGAGACTTCTTCTTCTCACTTTTTGACTCGTTTATTTTTTATGCTCATACTTTGACTTGATCCTTGAACCGCGACAACTGGATTTGCCTTGATAGAAAAGGAAGGGAGGAACTTTCGTGTTGTCGAATACGGTGTGATCGAAACGAAGTCGGGCCTTCCTCTTTCAGAACGTCTTGTACAGATTGGACAAGATCTTGAGGGACTGATCGAAACCTATCAGCCTGTATTTTGTGGTATAGAAAAGCTTTTTTTTCTTCGAAATGTTACCAATGGGATTGAGGTTGCCCATGCCCGATGAGTGATGCTTCATACACTTGCTCGACACGGTATTTCAGTGATCGAGTATACCCCACTTCAAGTAAAAAAATGAATTGCCGGGGATGGATTTGCGAAAAAGACTCAGGTTCAAAAGGCACTCAAAATGATTCTCAAACTTACTGAACTTCCGAAGCCAGATGATGCAGCAGATGCCCTTGCTATTGCGTATATAGCTTCACTGCAAGTTCGTTAGAAACGATAGTGAAGGTAGAAATGATAGAGACGAAAAGTGAGAGAAAGAAGAAAAAAGATGAGAAGATAGTAACGTTACATAATTCGCCAACGGTGAAACTAAGAATAGGAGAAAAGCGGAACTCTTAAAAAAATTGGTTTGAAATATCAAAATCAAATTTCACAAAATTCCTTGCTTTTGGCTCACCATTCTCTATAATCCTAGAAACGCTAACTGCTTATTATGCCATTTCTTCAGGCTCTTGCAGAAACATTTCAGGTGACTGAGTTCGATATTCTTTTTTTCGTATTACTTTTACTCTTCGTTGTAGTAGCATACTATTTTTTATCCCTGCATCGAATCTATGAGGCAGCTTTTGGAGCACTCGTAGGCCTCGGGATCTATATTCTTCTTTCAGTTCTTTTGATTGGGAATCCTACTATGGGAACCCAGTGAGGCCTTTTCCCGTTTGGACTTTCCGTTTTTTTTGTGAGTGTTTCTATTTATTTCGTGTTTATCCTACCGATTCTTTTTTCGATTCATTGAGGATTACGTCTTTCAGAACCGGAGAGTCCACTTCTTTATACTATACAGTATATCACTATTGCAAGTGTCCTTTTCTATGTTATTTTTTCCGTACTGGTCTATAGCATCGAACAAGCATATATTTTCAAGGTGGGAAATATTTTCATAGTAATCAAAGATACATCCTACTATACTGATGTCATCAAGTTATCGAAAGTGTATGCTTATATTATGAGTCATCAGGATGTTATCATACCACTCGCGGTTATCATGATGCTCTATAAGATTATGCTCTCCAACCTTGTGAATGCTGCAGTCCTTTCTGTTTGGTATAATCTTTCGAATGTCTGATTTTACCGTCAAAAAGATGAGGGGCACTATCGTGTCGAATTCCATGAGGTCGGTTGAAAGAGTGAAGGGAATAGTGGTCATCATAGTGATGTATCAATACCTGAACATACTCAGACTGGCAGTCATGGAGGTCACTAAAAGTTTAGGCTCGTATTTCTTTGGTGGAAGCTGACTGATTTTACTTCAAACTAACTCGTATACTTATGATGGCTGAGCCTATTCGATTTGAGGAAACTATTCTCTACAAAACCCATCGACATCCCATAGTTATGGTGAATAGTGTGATCAAACTCCTCCTCTATATGGGACTCCCTATCATCCTCGTGACTTACTTTCTCTCGAATTTTTCATTTTGAATTACGGTACTGGTATTTCTTCTCGTAGCTATTACTATTTCGCTCTATCAGTACTATCTCTGGTCCCTTTCTTGGCTTCTTATCGGGAATCAGAAGGTAACACTCTTTGTGAGAAATGGGATTTTTTCTCAGTACTCGATGAATATTCGCCATCGAAATATACGTGACTGCGCCTGTAGTAAGAATAATGTATTTTCCTATCTCTTTAAATATGGAACTTTATTTTGTCGATCGAGCGGCACTGATTGAGACTTCACTGCTACCTTTGTACCGAAGGTCGGGAAAGTATATGCTCTTATTAATGCTCTTTCTCGATATAGTGATGACGATCGAGAAGGGATAAAGTCTATCGAAGCCCTTCATTCTCACCATATTACGAAAGAGTTTCCTATTCAAGGAGAAACTTCGAATGTAGAAGCCAATATACAAACGCTTCTTTCACTCGGATGAATTACCTGAGTAGTGGTAATAACAGAAGCAGATAAGAAATATATCTTCGACCATGAGGAAGCAAGAAACCATGGGGTGTTTGATGTACTGAAGGCAAAGAATTTACTCTGTTTTACCCATGATCATAACTTTCGGGCATCTATATGACCTCTCTCACAGACAAATTCTCGTGGTGAAACATTTTTTCCAAGTGTTTCATTTCCAGAGCTCATGGGAAAAAATGTCCTTAGCGCCTCGCCGAGCTTACTTGTTCACGAGTATCTTTCCAAGAAATTTGAATATATAACACCAGATGAAGCAACCGTACTTGTTGGGTGGAGCTAGAAATCATTTCAAATATTTCTTGATGCTATGCGTTCTGTAAGTATCATTTCTCGTCTCTTTATACTCGCTGCTCTCCTTAGTTTTTTGTCATGATGCGAGTATAGGGACCACTATATTGAGCAAGTACAGAAAGCATCATATCATTATTCACTCGACTGAGACCAGATTCCATATCTTACTGGGGTGAGTCTTTGGATTCTCCCAGATCAAGAAAAATTGAAGGAACTTGATAATGCGTTACGGCAATCCCAAAAACGAATATGGATAGAAATATATTCTTGGACCGAAAAATCTACACTTGAGCAAGTGATAGCAGCAAAGAAGCGTGGAGTAGATGTACGAGTTATTCTTGAGTGAAATGTCTATGGATCTCCTGAAATCAACCGAACTTTCTATGAAAGACTCTTGATGGAGTGAGTCCCAGTACGGTATGCGAATAATCATTTTTTTACATTTACGCATGCTAAATTCTGGATTATAGATGATAGTTTTTATATAAGTACGGGTAACTTTTCATATTCAGCATTCGCAACCAACCGTGAACTTATCATTTTCTGAAAAAATGTTTCAATAGTTACCGACCTCAGTGCTATCTTTACATCGGATACAGCTGATAGGTTTTTTAGGAGTCAGACCACTCCATGACTTCTAGTATCTCCGATTTCGATGCGTAGTGGGATCACGACTCTCCTCCAATCGGCGACCAGTAGCATTTTTCTCTATGTACAGTCTTTTACTGATAAAGATCTCATAGAGCTTCTTCGTAAAAAATCAGAGGAAGGTATTCGTATTACTGTCTGTATTGCCGATAAGTGAGAAAATGATGATACCGATGATGAGGCTATAGAAACATTGCGATGATCACGTATCTTCATCAAAAAAGTGAAAAAACCCTATCCTCATCTCAAATTTATAAATATTGATAGTAATACTTGGTTTATCGGGAGTACGAATTTAACTCAAAACGCCCTGGATAATAATCGGGAAATATGACTTATTTTTCATCCGGAAATCACACTTCGAGATGCCATATGAAAAATCCCCGTAAATGAGTGTCCAATCACTAAAAAGTAGCTACTTATTTGCATTTTTATATGATTCGTGCTACGATGGAAGAAAACAAATTTCTATGTACGCACGAATTTTTACACTTATTTCATCACTATTCCTCTGAGTTTTTATCGTGTATGTTTCTTTCTCGTATGGAAAAACAGTTACGACGGTAGAAGTAAAAAATAATATCATCTATGCAGCTTCCCTCAAAGCTTGAGATCTCTCTCTTGAACCGGTTGTAAAACCTGATCAAAAAGGAAAAGCAAATCAATATTACTTTACAGAACTTGATCGACTTTCCTTTGGATTTTATGAACCAGCTCCCGATGAGAAAGTAAGTGAGAGTTTTATTTATTCAACTGGAAATCTTGTAAATAACCTCACCCTCCATAAGGGGACATATATTTTTGGCTTCTATAACCCATTCAGTTCTTATGATATATCGACTCCTGACTTTCGGGTAGAACCGATCACAAATGGGAGTATCTATTTTACAACCGAAACAGATGGAACAATCTCAATTTTTACCCTGGATTCAGTCGCAAGGCTCTACCTCATCTCTGCGGGTAAGACTATGACGGATCTGATGTTATTTCCGGGCAATTATATCCGGTTTGACCCGAGCCGAAATGCTGAGTTGGATAGTGTAGATCTCTTTCGTGTGATTACTTCTCTCGATGGGAGTAATCAAACTTTTGAATATGTAAACCCGAAAATAGACGGAGGTGCTCTCCTTACTAATTATCGGTTCAATAACAAAAACGGACTCATACAATTATTCCATAACTACTTTCAAGAAAAGGTAAGTAATATTGCCGATATACGAAATAAATATAAGAATTCGAATACGTTCTCAGCGGTCAGTACCAATAGATTCTTTTTTAATCCTTCGAAAAGAAGTCATTTTCTCCTTCTTTCCCTTTCGAGTGAACTTACTAAGATTTTCTTAAATTCGAGTCAATGAGTTGGAACTGCCACTAAGAAAATATCAGAAATCTATAATAATGCTGATAAATATAAAGTCAAAGAACCAGTGAGAGCTGTACTTGAGCAGTTTATTACAGACGGAAGGTTTGCTATTTATGGGGATAAAGTAAGTGCTGATTTCGATAGCACCTATCTCGATATTGCCTCGATGATCGGCATTACTCCAACTTCAAAACGATCCAAACGATTCCAAGATCTTTCAAATATCTATGCGAAAAATATAGTTTCAGGAGGAAATGTTACTGGAGCGTCTCGGGCGGATGTTTATGCTGCTACGTCGAATATACTAGCTAGTATACTGGGTTCCTGAGAAGATACATCCTCTGAGGATAAACTAGAACCTAAGGACTATTTTGATATTGCAATGTATAGCTACAATATTCTTTCAAAATCAGAATACCAAGGAAAATATATGGATGAATTTATCCTCGATACAAATACTCATAGACTCCTTCAAACATTTTTCCAATCAAGTTTACTCTATTATGAATCGATAAAAGATCCAGATAAAAAAATAGCTGCACTGAAGATATTTTCTGTAGAATTTTATGATCATATATTCTCTGCAGTAAGTAAGTGAGTAGCTGGAACTTTTACCTATGAGGAAGGAGGGCATACATTCCTTCGTCCAAAATTTAAAAATAGTGATGATATTCGATCGAAGATCGATCCCTCTATTATAAATGGCATAAAGGATCATATAAAGAAGTGAAAGGAAATCATAAACCTTCTCACTTCTGATCCACTTTATAAACGAGAAGATTCGACCAATAATGTTATCACGAGAGTAACTGAGTCTATACAAATACTGGATAACTTTATCACTATGGTGGAAGACTATCGACAGTATATCAAAAATCCCTATGAAACTCTGGTTTGAGATAAGTCTCCTGCTCCTGTTATCGTTCCTCCACCAGTGATCCCAGATGATGGTATTATTCCTGTAACTCCAACTCAAGAGCCAGTCAAGACCGAAGTAGACCCGATGATAACGCTCAAAAAAATATTTCCATCGATCACTCCCGAGAATACTCCTATAGTCGATAGTAACTATTCACTCCAAAAAGTTCCATTTTCCCTTACTGACTCGCATGGTGTCAAATATAGTACGTCTTTCTCCGCTATCTATACTCCTATCACGAAAAATTTTACAAAAATGATACTCGAGTATCAAAATAATCGGATTCAAATAAATCCAGAGATCCTGAATTCGGGGGTACTCAATCGGTATCTACTCTTCCTCGGAGACTACCTTGCGAAGATTCAATATATTTCTGATACAGATGGACTCGGCTGATGAGATATTCGTATTTCCCTTCAGGAAAATAAGATCTATATAGCTGACCAATCGTACTCAATTCGAGAAGACTAAGATGCTTATTTTGTATGCTTCTGCTTCCATTCCCGTATGGTGGCATGATTTCCAGAAAGAAGAGGAGGAGGAACCTGTTCTCCCAGAAATGTTTCTGGACGAGTATATTGAGGATATTCCTTTTTTCTATCGAGTGATAGACTAAAGCTTTCCTCTTTTAGTGATTCACTCTCGATAACTCCAGGAATCATACGTATGATGGCATCTATCCATACTAGGCTTGCGAGTTCTCCACTCGAAAGTACATATTCACCTATAGATATTTCTTCGATATCAAAAAACGTGAAAATACGCTCATCAATACCTTCGTAATGACCACATATGAGGAGAAACTTTTCTACTCATGAATCTATGATTCCTTCCACATAGGACTGATTCATGAGAGTTCCACGAGGTGAGAAATATATTTTTTTCATCGTTCCGTGAAGCTCCTCGATATTTTTGATAATGTTGTAGAGTGGTTCCACCATGAGTATTGTACCTGCTCCTCATCCATAAGGTCGATCATCTGATCTTCGAGTATGTCGTATACTCCAGTCAGCCAGATTATACATAGAATAATGAAAGAGCCCCTTTTCTTGGGCTCTTTTCATAATACTTATATCGAGATATGGGGGGAGTATCTCCTTGAAAAGAGATACTATATGACACTCTATCATAGGAAATTATCGAACGTCCTTCACTTCAACATCAAAGGTAAGAGTCTTTCCTGCAAGAGGATGAGTAAAGTCGATACTCACTTCTTCTCCATCTATGCTCACAACCTTCACGGTTCCAGCTGGAGTCTGTGCTTCAGCTCCTGGAACGAAGTCTTTTCCAGAAAATGGACTTCCCTGATTGACAACATCCAGGGTGATACCACTTGCATCCATTGTCTTGATAGTATAGATATACTGTCCTTGAGTTGCTGATGCCCCGACCTTTTTATCTTTTTTGTAAAATGGGTTGATTACATTATCAATTTTAAGCATAACACTGTCTCCTTCCATACTGAGAACTTCAGCGGTAACTCCATTAGCTCCAGTAATTTTTTTCCCAACGGTGAGTCCACTTCCTTCTGCTCCAAGCTGAGCTATACTTACCTTTTCAGTGACTGTATCATCAAGCTTTGCAGCTTCTTGAGTAATCGTGAAGGTAGGAGCAATCTGAGCTTTCGGTACCTTATTTCGAACTGGTCCAACACCATATCCATCTTCTGGGGCTACTGTAATTGTCTTTTTTTCACCCGCCTTCATTCCGATTACTCCATCATTGAATCCCTTTATCATTCCTCCTGCACCTACGATAAATTCGAGTGGTTTGTAGGTTGCACCTGTTTGAGAAATGCCAGCGGACATAGCGGCATCCTGCATACTCGTCTCTATCACTTTCCCATCAACGGTAAGAGTATAGTCTACACTCACGGCAGATCCAGACTGAACTGAACTTCCAGGAGTAGGTGCTGGTGGAGTAGGAGTAGGAGTTTCTACTGGAGGCTTTGGACTAGGACCCTTCATGGCTACTGGTTCTTCTTGTTTTGAACAAGCGGAAAGAAGTATGGAACTTGCGACAAGTGCTATGGCGACTTTTTTCATAATAAGATAAGTTAAGTAAAATAACTTGCTTATTCTATGTTTTTTACGATTTTTGCAATCCTAAAATCCCTAGCTCTATGAAAAAAATCAATCATAACTCACTTTCATACATTCATTTACCGCTTTTTTGTGCGATACTTGCTGCTACGAGTTTATGAAAAAAATCTCGTATTTTTTCCTCAGAAACCCTTGTTGAGAGTGCTTTTTCGATACGAAATCTCTGGATATCGAGCATTTTCTCTATTTCGGCAATTTTCATACTTTGTGCAAGTGTTTGAAGAAACAGTGTAGTTCGTAAGCTTGATAACAGAAATCACATAAAGGCATAAATATTGGTGTAGGAGAGGATATTATGAAGTGATGCTCGAGCTCGTTCTCGATTTCATCACAGAGCTTCATCAAGGAATGAGAAAATCATTATTTCTTTTTCGAGAGAAATAAAGTCTGTTATCTTATATTCAGTATGACTCTTCCCATATAGATCTATGTGTTCTAGCGAAGTATAGATATCAAAAGAGAGAAATTTTGGCTCTTTTGGATCGTCTCGATTCTCGTAATTCCGAAGTACCTCATGAATAATATGTGGTTCGAGATCAGGAAATCTTTTTTCCCAGGCGAGTTTCACATAGGGGCTTTGGAAGGACTTGATCGTAGCAACTTCAGTGAGCAGTTTATAGAGTTTTTTTGTTTTCGGGATCTTAGGCTCTATCAGTATCAAAAAGTTACTATCTGGAATAGTAGCGAGGATAGCCGAGAGGGAAGTTTCACGAGCATGAATCATTTCCTCTTCCTCCTCTCCTCATTCCGAATCTTCCAGACTTTCGTCCATCTTCTCTTTAGTGATTTTCTTCTTCGGAAGTTTTACCACAAAATTGCGTAGGATAAAGAGTCGTTTTTCGGCGAGAAACCCTTCTGAAACTACCTCACTTTCGAGGGCTTTCCAGTTGGTCGTCGAATCACTCGCATCGATTCGGGAGATATTATGCTCGCCATATTTTTCAGTAAAAAGTGATACTTGTCTTGAGAGAGATTCTTCGAGAGAGTAGGTATCGGTGCCAGTGTAGATGTTAATATTGAGTTTCTTAGACATCTAGATATCGATGATAATTCATACCGGACAGTGATCCGATCCGAGGATTTTTGGACGGATAAAGGCATCTTTGAGCTTATTTTTGAGTGACTGAGAAAGCAGAAAATAGTCAATTCGCCATCAGATATTTCGAGCTCGAGAATTCGCAAAGTGAGACCACCAACTATATTGAGCCGGAAGATCCGGATAGAGGTATCGAAAGGTATCGATAAATCCAGCTTTCACAAATGATTCGAATCCGGAACGCTCTTCGACCGTAAAACCGTGCTCTCCGATGTTGGCTCGAGGATTTGCGAGATCGATTTCTTGGTGTGCTACATTGAGATCTCCACAAAATATGACAGGTTTTCGAGACTCGAGATCTTTCAAAAAGGCGAGAAAGGTTCTATCCCAGACTTGACGGTAGGGAAGACGTGACAGGTCATCCTTCGAGTTTGGCGTATAGACGGTGAGGAAGTAGTGGTCTTCAAATTCGGCCACTGTTATGCGGCCCTCGTCATCCTTCTCCATTTCGAGACCCATCCCATAGATAACATTGAGAGGCTTTTCCTTCGTAAAAATAGCCGTTCCTGAATATCCCTTTCGTTCGGCGGCGTGCCAGTAGACGTGGTATCCGAGACTTGCGAGTTCGAGGGGAATGGGATTTTGCTCTTCGGTCGCTTTCACTTCCTGAAGTCCGATGATATCAGGATTCTCTTCGCGAAGGTAGTCGAGAAATCCCTTCACTACGGCTGCGCGGATGCCGTTCACATTCCAGCTTATATATTTTTTCATGGAAGTATTGTATCAAATATTTGATTTTTGCAAAGGGAAAGGGAGGAGGAACGTATATCGTTTTCCACTTTTCAGAAAGTGATTTCTTTGGTTTGGTAGGAATTACAAACTGGCTGTCATCCCGAGGTATTCGAGGGATCCCTTTGTTCCGGAAGAATGTTACTTCATACGAACAACGATTCCTCCACTTCACTCCCTCCGGTCGTTTTGGTCTGAATGACAAGAAATCTTTTTCTTCACCATCTCTCTCTTTCCATACTTTCTCTCTTCAACTTTTTTATCCCCCCTGCCCCCCTTCTAAGGGGGGTCAATCAATGGAAATCCCAATAAACTAAAATACTAACAAACTGTAGTTATCTACTTTTTCAGTAAATCACGGATTTCCGTCAAGAGTTCGATATCTGTCGGTCCAGATGGAACTGCTGGGACTGGTTTTTTCGGTATGGCTTTCGAAAGGGCTTTGACCATGAGGAAGATACAAAAAGCTATGATCAGGAAATTGATTAGGATCGTGAGAAAGTTCCCATAGGCGAGGACCGCACCGGCTTTTTTGGCTTCGATCAATGGTGCTCCATAGGGGAGATTCGGGTTTCCGAAGGCCCAGTAGAGATTAGAGAAATCGACATTCCCAAATATCTTTCCCAGTATTGGCATGATGATATCTTCGACGAGCGATGAGACGATCTTTCCGAACGCCGCGCCGATAATCACTCAGACTGCGAGGTCTATCACATTGCCCTTCATAGCGAAATTCTGGAATTCCTTCAGAGTATTCTTGATCATAAAAAAAGTTAAAAATAAAGCCTGAGTATTGTACACATCTTTTTGGGAGTTTCACCTTTACTTCTCTTTCTTTTTTTCGAAAATATGGTTCTATGAAGCAATCAAAATACCAGATTTCCCTCGGTGGAAGGGCACAATCGGGATATAGGAATTCAGTACAAAAGGGGAGTGGCTGAGTCTCTATGAAGTCATCGGGAACCCATGTTAAAGAGAAGAAGGTATTTCAGTATATTTTTTTCTTAGTATTCATCCTCGCCATAATAATAGGTTATCTGGTCATGAGTAAGATGAGGGCAGAGTCCTTCCGAGCGCATCAAAAGGGTTCCATCATTACTGAGAGTATCGTCTCCTTCTGTAGTCTGAGGATGGTTCACTCGACTCGAGTGATTACTGAGGGAGTCCGTGTTCCGACGGAGGATATCACCTGCGGAACGAAAGGGAAGGCTTTTTTTATCTCTTCCGATGGTCGTCTTATGACGAGTGCTCA
>JAYVJC010000022.1:0-10085 GCA_043769645.1 Candidatus Altimarinota bacterium | reverse complement strand
TCGAAATTTATCGGAAATGGGAAAAATGCCACTGGGCTCACCCATGGTCTCTATATCTGAGGAATCAATTTTTTCCTCATTCGAGATTCGATCGTTTCTGGAACTCGCCAGTGACACCATGTAAAATCACGAGCCCTGAATACGATCATCCTCAACAATACACTCGATGATAATGGATCGGATACGAGTTACAATATCGATATACCAAATGGATGAAGGGGCTATGTCTATGGAAATACGATTATCCAGTCAGCCACTTCTCCGAACCGTCTTATGGTCGCATATAGTGCTGAACAAAGCCCGCCAAATCCTGGAATACTCACCCTCGAGAATAATATATTTCAGAGCACAGGCGGTGGTTCTGTCGGGATACGCAACTTCGGGACCAATACCGTGATTTCTAAAAATAATACCTTCCAAGGTGTAGAAACGAGATACCAAGGAACAGTGACTGAACAAACTGGTTCCGGTTCATCTGGATCAGGATCTACTGGAAGTACGACTACCCCAGTGACCTATACCTTCATAATCGATAACCTGGGACCAGGAACGGCAACGGGAACGACTACGGTGACTGATACTTTCCCCGCTGGTGTCACCCCAATCTCTGTCTCTGGTACTGGATGGACCTGTAGTCTCGTCTGACAAAGTTATACTTGTACTCGTAGCGATATCCTGACTTCAGGAAGCGCGTATCCGACGATTACTGCTCAAGCAGTCGTGACGAATACCGCTGGAACATATAGAAACTATGCTTGTCTTTCGAATCCTGGAGATCCACATGAATGAGCGGTACTGAACCCTGATGCTGGTCTCTATAAGGTCAATAACTGTGATCCAGCAACGGTCATCGTAACTGGCGGAACGACTCCATGATTCCCAACCTGTACGTCGATTACTCCTTCAGTCGCATCACCGGTAAGTCCATCGACTTCCGTCACCTATACTTGTGCGCCTCCGACCGCATTTACTGGAACTGTATCAAATATCGAATATCGAATCCAGTGTGCTCCTGGAGATCCAACTGCCGTATGGGGAACGGGTACTACTCGTATATGTCTCGCTCCGACGACCGAGAGTACCTCTCAGACGATTACTTGTGCGGTACGAGATCGAACTAATTCGGGAAGTATTTTCACTGGTTCTGATATCGGGGCGTGTCGCACGACGATGTCGACGACGGGAGGTGGAGGTCCCGGATGACCTACTCAGTACTTTGTACCTCGTTGCTCGGCCTGAATTCGATCGTGTGGAACTGTTTTCTACAATAGTCTGCCTGGATGTATCGCGAGTGAGGGAGCTACTTGTTACACGTCGATTACTGACTGTAATACAAATAATACTCTCTCATGTTCTGGCCCAGGTGGTGGTGGTTGTACTAATCCCCTCGGATGTTGTACCGGAGCTGGATGTGGAGGCGGAGGCGGATCTGCTTACTGTGGAAACGGAATCCTTGAACCATTCCGTGGGGAAACGTGTGACCTCGGAAATCTCAACGGTCAACTCGGAAGCTCTTGTGATGCGAACTGTAAGACGTTCCTCACCAACCCTGGAGCGAATCCTATCCTCGATATCTGGATGAAAATACCGACTCTTTCTCGAACTATGGGACTCTGATTCTCTTGGCTCGATGGTATCGATGGAAAGATCCGAGTTGCTGAAAACCAGGTAGTCGTCGGGCAAAATGGAAATGTCTTCTCGATCGCTGATCAGATTTTCTTCGGTATCCGAACTCAGTATCAGATCCCACTCCTTATCCCAGCTTCTCATAACGTCTGTATCTACTCGGATAACCTCAATGCAGTCAAGCAGGATGCTGCCGGACCAAGCGGTGAGTTCTGTAGACCTCTGGGAGGTATTGCTAGAGACTACCAGCGAATGATCAATGATGACGAGTATGTCGTCGTTGGGAAAGGGGTCTATATAGCGTGTGTAACCATGACCTCAACAGGATGTGTCCAGTATGGAGAGTTTACCGCCAATCCTGGAAAATCTAAAGAAGCTGCGAGTGAGATCCCCCTCTTCAAAGGAAATGAACTCCTGAATGCCTCTACTTCCCTTCGAGATGCGTTCCAAGGAAATATATCTGGACAAAATGGAAATATCCGTCTTACGATTGCGAATCCTTCCCTTCGGAAAAATGACCGACCGATCGATATCGGACTTCCGGTCCGAGTATCAAGCACCATGGTCGCGAGTACCACGACGACCACCAATCGCCTGGTATCAGCTCTCGACCCCTTCAACGCTGAACTTCTCCTCAATAACTTCCTTCTCGGTCTCAAGCGATCGACTACCATCACCAACCGAACGATGACGTCATCTTCGACTTCTGCAGTGACGAGTCGTATCACGGTCAATGGGAATACTCGAGCTTCTGACATTTCTGTGAGTTCACTTGATGGACTCATCGCGCTTAAGACCAATGGGAATGAAAATGTGCTTTCCCTCTCCGGTCGAAACCTCACGATCGAAGGTTGTGCAAATGATACGATTTCTCTCTCGGGTGTGAGAACCCTGATCGTCGAAGGAGGGAATCTCGTTATCAAGTGTAACCTCGTCTACGCAGATGCGAATGCGAGTTGGGCCTTCATCGTCAAAAATGGAAATATCGCGATCTATGGTGGTAATCCTGCTGTTGCAGCGTCATTTGGAGTGACCAATATCGTCGGCGTCTTTGTCGATATTGGCGGAAGCTTCCAGCCTTTCCCAGCCGCTACCACTTCACAAAAGATTCTCAAAATCGAAGGAAGCCTCTATGGAAATGCGACGCCACTCTTTGATAGTCGACTCTATGTGAGAGGAACGAGCGCCTATGAGATCATAACTGCGGGAGTAAATCTCAACTACTCAAACCGTGCCCTCGTCAACCCTCCACCACTGCTTTCGAACTATCTGTGAAACTATAATGTAGAACGAGTTGTAAGATAGCATAGCGACATGAAATACCCTCTCAAAAAGAGGGTATTTTTTGTGTTTTCATTCCTATTGTGATAGTATAAAAGTATATTTTCTAACTTTTCTTCTATGTGAGTTTCTTTCTACGGATCAGAGAAAAAAGTACAACACCATATACTCTCCTCGCTCCTATTTTCGCTCCTATTTTTTAACGCGGTTTTCGGGCTTGATTATATTTTTGCGACATCAAGAATGAACTCTGGTATTCTCCTCGTGGGAAAGGTAGGTTTTGGAACTATCAAGAGCGCTCAGGAAGGAATTAGTTGTGGAGGACAGTGTCAAGCTTCTTTTGATACCTGAAGCTATATTCAATTGACGGCATCTCCAGCAAAAGGGTATATATTCGCGGGATGGCAGTATGATTGTCGTAAAGCAACCAATAGAGAGAGCACCAAGGAGCCCCTTATGTCAGAGACTTGTACGGTAAAAATGGACGCATCGAAAAAAATGGTAGTAGCTATTTTTCGAAAATCTGGAACCAATCCAGATCCCCGAATGCTTACCAATTCAACGGGAACCGTTATGACGCTCCCACCGATTGAAGTGATTATCGGAACGGGTACTGATACAAAGCTAAAGGCATGTATACCTAATATGATCATGTGTGCAGATGGATTTCACCCAGACCGTTCTTCGAAGAGTTGTGAAATGATCTGTATAGCGAATACGTCAGCCACTGGAGTTATATATCCTCCAGTAACAACTACTGGAATGAAACTAGATACCTGTTCTCCGGTTGCTCTCAGATGTACTGTCGGGTACCACGTCGAACAAACTCCAGGGACTTGTGATGTGAGTTGTATGCCTGATCTGACCAATGATATATGAATACTTCCTGGAGCTACCGAAGGAGCGAGAGTTCCAGATCCAACGACCATGGGCGTAAGTACAAGTGTTTCGATGAAAGTTCCACTTCCTCTGCCTGCAGAAATCCCTCCAGTTGCCACTTGAACTATCAAACAACCGATGATACGTTGTACCAGTGATATAAAAATGTGTGCCGATGGAAGCTCTGTCGGTCGATCGGGACCAAGGTGTGAGTTCATCTGTTCGAGCCCAGGAACTGCAACGAGAGTGACGCTTCCTCCGGAACCCGCTCCTCTCGTTCCTCCTTGTCCTGCAACCACAACCAGTAAATCAGACCGAAATACCCTCGTACTATGCCCTAAAGATACGATGTAAGCAAATGTCGAAAAACTACAAGAAAATCCCTCAAAAATGGGGGATTTTCTTGTAAAGAGAAACTTTTTTATATACTGTGAGCACCTATGGCACTCTCGACCTATTCGCATTCCCTCTGCCCGACGGCTCGACTCTTTCTTCTGAAAGAGTACTTTGATGAAATTTCTACCTATGTAATTATTACGGATAAGAAAGAAGATCGTGAACTCCTTATGACATTCGGTGATCGACACTTCAAGCAGAAACTTGTCTTTATCGATCGGCTGGAGAAACTCTGGTCTCTCAAAAAATCTGGGTATATCTACATCATCCACCCGCACCTTCTAGAGCTTCAGGGAACGAAGGAATACATCCAAAAACATACATCCATAGAGTTTTCCCGAGGTGATATCCTTTCGATGGAATCACTCATCGAGTCCCTCATAAACGCGGGATACGACCATAAAGACTACCTCGATGAGAGTGGTACCTATAAGAAAGAGGGAAATCTCGTGACGATTACTCATCCATTTGAGGATGAAATTATACAAGTTGAATATTTTGATACAGAGATTGATAGTATCGTCATCTCAGACCGAGTGAAATCAAAGCGGATCTTTGTCGATAGTATCATCCTTCCTATTATTGAGGAGTCTAAGAAAATACAGAGAAGTGAAGGGATCCTTAACGATGAAATCCTCTCCCTCCTTCCGAGTCGTCGAATAGTGATCGGTTGTGATTTTCTTTCATATTGAGAAGCTATTATTCAAAAGGCTGAGATCCATTTCACTGATTTTCACCGAGAAGCTGCTCTTTCGCTCGATATTTCGCCACTCTCGATAGGGCATATCGATGAACTCTCAGCATTTCTTCGTGAACAGAGTGGGAAGTCAAAAGTGATGATCTATACGAGATTTCCGAAGCCTATTTCTGAGTTTCTCTCATTTCATCAGATCGAAGCCATCGAGTTTATTGAGATACCGAAGATAGCAATCGAGAGTTGCCAGATTCCAGTTTTGAATTGAGAATTTTGAGTTTCCAGTTCTGAAAAAACTGATAACAGAACACTGATAACAGAAAACAGAATTATCATCTCCGATGACCTCCTCTCTCCTATTTTTGTGAGAAATCGAAGTGAAAAAAGTATTGCCAAGAACCTCGATCTGCTTCTTCAGATCAAGGTAGGGGATTATGTCGTACATCGAGACCATGGGATTGGGAAGTTCGACGCTTTAGTGATCAAAGAACTTTCTGGAATACGCCGAGAGTATCTTGAACTTCACTATGCCGAAGGGGATAAGCTCTTCGTTCCATTGACGGAGATCTATCGAGTGAGTAAATATGTCGGTGAACTCGAACCTACCCTCACCCGTCTTGAAGGGAAGGAGTGGGAACGGATTCTTGAAAAAACGGATGAAGAGCTCGAACTCATCGCGAGTGAACTCCTCGAGATTGGCGCGAAACGGACGCTTGCGAAGGGGATTTCTTTCCCTCGTTTTACTGAGGAAGACTCTTTCAGGACGGCTTTTCAGTATACCCATACTCATGATCAACTTCAGGTGATCGAAGAGATACGTCTCGATATGGAGAGTGATATTCCGATGGATCGACTCCTTTCGGGAGATGTCGGATTCGGGAAGACGGAAGTCGCGATGAATGCTATCTATAAGGCAGTGCTGAGTGGATATCAGGTCGCGGTGATTTCACCACTTCTCGTTCTTGCAGATGAACACTACGAGACCTTTACCGAGCGTCTCTGAGCTTTCGGAGTTCGGATTGCCTGCCTGACCCGTATGTCGAGTCCGAATGAAGAGCGGCATATCCTGAATGGACTAAAAAAAGGGACACTCGATGTTGTGGTGGGAACCCATCGCCTCCTTTCCGATGATATCAGATTCGCGAAACTCGGTCTCCTCGTCATCGATGAGGAACACAAATTCGGAGTATCCCATAAGGAAAAAATAAAAAAGCTCCGTGCCAATATTGATATCCTTTCGCTCTCTGCGACGCCGATTCCTCGTAGTCTCAACCTCGCCCTCTCGGGGCTCAAGAAAATATCGATTCTTTCGACTCCACCCGCAAAGAAAAAACCGATCGAAACTATCGTCACTCGCTGGAACGAATCCATCATCGCCCATGCCATTCGCTATGAGATGGATCGATGAGGGCAGGTGATTATCGTCCACAATCGCATCGGTTCGATGGAACAGGTCGAGAAAGAGATATCAAGTATAGTTGCAAGTTACAAGTTGCAAGTTACAAAAAAAAAGAAAAGCGTTCAACCTTCAACCTTCAACCTTCAACCTTCAATCTACCGTATCGTCACCACCCACGGTCGGCTTACGGGAGAACTGATCGAAGATCGGATTCATGCCTTCAAAAAACGAGATTATGATATCCTCCTCACGACGACGATTATCGAAAACGGGGTCAATTTCCTCTCGGCGAATACGATCATCATCCTCGATCCTGAGCAATTTGGTCTCGCACAACTTCACCAACTACGAGGGCGTGTCGGCCGAAAGGACGAGCAGGGATACTGCTACCTCATTTATCGAAAACCAGAGCTTGCCGCGGATGAGAAGGAACGCATCATCACGATCACGAACAATACTCACCTCGGCGCTGGATTCGAGATCGCGATGCGAGATATGGAAATACGGGGAGCGGGTGATGTTCTCGGACTCAAACAGGCGGGAAAATCGAAGGAAATAGGACTCTCACTCTATTTTCGACTCCTTGAAGAGAAGATTGCACTCATCAAAAATGAACGTAAAAAACGAGCGAATATTAAGATTGAACTCGATATTTCCTATGCTATTCCAGATGATTTTTTCTCGAGTGAACTCGATAAGCTTTCATTTTTTCGAGATACTGAGTCGATCGAAACGCTCGAAGAGATCGAGCAGATGGAAAGGAGTATAGTTACAGGTTACAGGTTACAAGTTACAGGTGGAGAAGGTTTTCGAGTATGAAACGTGCAACATGAAACCTTGAACTGAATATCAAACCTCTTCCTCCTCCTTCGTGCTCGTATTATCCTCGCGGACTATGGAGTCCTCTCACTCAAAAAAATCGGAGGGTACTATGTCTTTGATTTCAGTTCCGATATGCAGGTAGAACGGATGAAATCATTTCTCGAGAGTTTTGACCCTCGCAAACAAATGGCTCTCCTTTCGATCGAAAAAGTTCGAGTCGAGACTCGGTACTTTGCAAGTTCTGTAGAGCTTCTGAAGAGTCTAGTATAGGGATTGGGAAAACGCTCGAAACGGTAGAAATGATAAAATAGGTGATGAGAAATAGTTGGCGTAGTCATTAGCCATAAAGGATGAAACCCAGGTTACGTTATGATTTATTTTATCTCCAATCTTAACCCTCATCAATTATTCAGAAGCTATTACCTTGCAATTCGACTACAATTTCATATCTTACTTCCATGTTAGAACCTATGATTCATCAGTGAGTTTTTGCTCTCCCTACGGACACCTGCTATGGACTTGCTTGTCGCTTTGACGATGAGGGAGGATATAAGAAAATATTTGAACTCAAGGGTCGCGATGCTTCGAAGCCACTCGCACTCGTCGTTGAGACCTTTGATGATATTCCAAAATATGTCGAAATCTCGGATACTCAGCTCGAGTTTCTTAAAACGTACCCCTTTCCATTTACGCTGCTTGCGAAACCTGTCATTCCACTTCCCGTATTTCTCGAACCTGAAAAATACATCTTCCTGGGTCTTAGAGTAGCCGAAACATGCATAGATGCGAATTTTCGCAAAAGTATAGATTTTCCTCTGTTTCTTACCTCAGCGAACAAGAGTGATAAGCCTGAGTGCTTTACTCGTCAGGAAGTTAGGATGGTATTTGGCTCATCAGTGGAGATTCTTTGAGAACAGAGTGGAGGTCAAAAACCTTCGAATGTTTTTCGATTTCTGGGCGATACTTTGGAAATCGAATACAAGAGAAGGAATTATTCCTAAGTGAGAAATGAGCTTATTCTAGTATAGTTCCTCCCCACTCGACGACGCTAAATCCTTTCCTTTCGAATTTCTCGATTTTTTGTGGCGGTACCTCTTTATACTCAGATAATGGTTTTGCTACCATAAATACCCTGAGCATACTATCTGGAGTGGGGGTGATAGTGAGCTTTGCCGTATCAGTATAGTCATTTCCCGCAAAGGTAATCTGTATGTAGGGATACTCTTGAAGTTTCGGATACCAAAACATGATGAAGTCACTATATTCCTTGGTCGTAAGCCCCATCTCCCGTAGCTTCTCGTAGAGAAACTCCCGAATCTCACTTCCTTTTATGACGAATCCACGGGAGAGATCAAAATGATCCTGATTCATTTCTTTCCCTTCCCAAAAGAGTCCATATGTTTCCATCCCTGTTCCCTTGTCTTTGATGATACTTTCCGGCGTCGCCACTACCGACCAACCCTGTTTTTTGGTTCCATATTCAGGAAAGGTAGCGCTGAACCCTGGCGAATAGTTAAGAGAAATATCGATATCCATCTCTTTCTGAGGGTAGAGGAGAATGAGCGGCTTGAGTGGGACTGACATATGTGACCAGTCAATTTCATGACATTCGATGAATGGAAACTTTTCTTCCATTTGCCATCTACAATCATGATATATTTCATAGTGGCTGAGTGAGTATATCATCCCAGTTCATAAAACTCCAGTAAGTAATATTCATCATCCAATAAATAGTATGAGTTTCATAAATAATTGGTAAAAATTAATAATTTCAGTATAGTGAAGAGTCATATTTTGTCACTTATTCTTACCACCGATGTTCAAACTCCACTCAAAATATAAACCAACCGGAGATCAACCCGTTGCGATCAAGAAACTCGTGACTTCCATAGAAAAGGGGAACCGTTATCAGACCCTTCTCGGAGTGACAGGATCAGGAAAGACTTTTACCATGGCAAATATCATCCAGGAACTCCAACGGCCAGCCCTTATCCTAGCACACAATAAGACCCTCGCCGCACAGCTTGCCCAAGAGTTCAAGGAATATTTCCCCGATAATGCGGTCCACTACTTCGTCTCTTACTATGACTACTATCAGCCGGAAGCATATGTCGTCAAGTCGGGAGCTTATATCGAAAAAGAAGCCACCATTAATGAAGAGATTGATCGTCTTCGACATGCTGCGACCGAGTCCCTCCTCTCGAGGGAAGATGTGATTATCGTCGCGTCGGTTTCTTGTATCTATGGTATCGGAGAAGTCGACCAGTATGAAAAACAGGTGATCCGTATCAGAAAATGAGAACACTATGTGATCGAGGAGCTCATCTCGACGCTCGTTTCACTCCAGTTTAAGCGCTCTACTGCGGACTTCAAACCGGGGATGTTTCGGGTCCTCGGTGATACCTTCGAGATCTGGCCGAGTTCCAGTGAAGAGGTACTGACTTTTGAGTTTTTTGGGGATGAGATCGAGCGGATAACTCGGCGGGTTCCTCTTACCTATGAGATACTCGAGTGACTCGATGAAGCGGTGATTTTCCCAGCGAAGCACTTCGTGACTTCGAAAGATGTCGTCAAGGAAGTCCTTCCTCGTATCAAGGAAGAGATGGAGCATCAGGTTGAGTTCTTCAAAAATAATGGAAAACTCCTCGAAGCCGAGCGCATCAAGATGCGTGTCGAGTATGATATGGAGATGCTTCAAGAGGTCGGCTATGTGAATGGTATCGAAAACTATTCGATGTACCTCTCTGGTCGCAAACTCGGGGATGCTCCTTCTACACTTCTTGAGTTTTTTCCGGATGATTTCTTGACTTTTGTCGATGAGTCTCATATCACGATCCCGCAGATTGGTGGGATGTATGCGGGCGATCGAGCGCGAAAGGAAAATCTCGTGAACTATGGCTTTCGACTGCCATCAGCTCTCGAGAACCGACCGCTTCGATTTCCTGAGTTTGAGCTGAAGACGGGACAGACCGTATTTGTCTCGGCAAC
>JAYVJC010000021.1:0-49173 GCA_043769645.1 Candidatus Altimarinota bacterium | reverse complement strand
AGCCATCCCCATCTCTCGCTCTGAATTTGATCGGATAGTCCAGGAAGCAAAAAGAAAGGTTTTAGGTGATTCTTGAATACATAATGTGAACGATTGACTTGATCCAACCACTATAAAATACGCTACTATGCTGAAAGAAACGTGAATGAGTGAAGATGATATGAAGAAAATGATTGCCGCGTATCGTATATACAACTCATAAAACTAAGAAATTGAATATAGAAAATAGATACAAAAACTAAAATTGTTTTGAAAATTAAAAATAATGTGTTATATTAAGGGCAAGCCACACAGGACTATATGAATCCCTGTCGTGAGTGATGTATTGGCCCGAAAGGGTCTTATTTTTTTGTTTTTTCTCTATGCGGTACGCAGTATTCATTGATGCTTGATACCTAAAAAAGACTTTGTGAAATGTCATAGAGTTACCTTTTGAGATTGATATTTGAAAAATGGTTGAATTGATACAGAAAATAGCTTCTAAAATAGCTCCTTGAAAAGAGTTACTCAGAGTTTACTGGTATGATGGAACAATACCGTGAACACAACCAAAAAACGAGCATACGGATATTGCGAAGTGCCAAAATGTAAAAATAAGATTATGACAACTTAGAAAGAATCCTGAATGATCCTATAGACAAAAATGAGTAGATGGACTAATAGTTACAGACATTATTTCATTATCACAAAATAGAGCAATATCGGATGCTATTCTAATAAGTGGTGATGAGGATCTTTGTGTTTGAATAGTTCCTAGCCAAAATATGGGTATACGAGTTCATTTGTTAAATGTAGCAACTACTACAAATGCTGTTTCTCCACATTTGGTAGAAGATTCAGATACTCAAACATTCTTTATTGAAGATAAATTAAAGGAGTGTATAATTATTCGAAAGAAAGAGGAAGATGATGAAAAACTTAGCTTGGTTATTTGATTGTTATCTAAAGAAGAAATTACTATTCTTTCAAAGTGTGAGCCGTGGAAGATCCCAAAAGATATTGATATAAAAATAGTTACTTTTTTATGAAAATATGATAATCCTGTTCCTGAATCTACAAAAAAATATTACAGAAATAAAATTATAGAAAATATAAATAAAAAACCCCCCGTAAGGGAAGTTTTCGGAAGCGAGGCTTTCTCGCTGGGTGTACAAGGATAATAACATAGAATGCCTTCAAAGTCAAAAAATTATTATGGACTCATACTTTGTAAATCTTGAAAGAATAGCAATAGACTTTAATGCGGGTATAGCAGAAGTAGATTTTGAGTCTATAGACGGTGCGTGTATGAATGGAGATAAAGGGTATCTAATTTGCGTAGATAAGAAACTTGATCCATATAAAAGACAATGGGTACTCGGACACGAACTATGACATATTCAAGATGGAACTGTAGATTCGTTTTTCTCAATGATTTCAGAAAGACGCGCCAATAAATACGCTCTCGATACTCTTATCCCCGATGAAAAACTAAAAGAAGCTATGGAATACTATTGAGAAAATTGCGAGTTTATGAATCAATTATTCTGAGTCTCAGTAGAAACAATGCAAAAAAAATGTGATTCTCTACAAAACATACATTCCGAACGATAAAGAGAATACTGGACTGGATACTCTATAAGTTTTTTTAGATATGTATAAATATGTCATATACGCCCGTAAATCCAGTGATGAAAGTTCTAAGAACCAGAAAGCAAGTCTTGGCGACCAGATAAAGTGGGCTGAAGAGTATTGTAAGAGCAAGGGAATAGAGGCGGTAGAGGTATTCCAAGAGTCTATGAGCGCGAAAGAAATAGGAAGACCGATATTCAATAAAATGATAAAAGGATTCTATGATGGAAAGTATGATTGTATTATAACTTGGTCGATTGATCGCTTGTCCCGTAATAGTTTAGATGAATGACAATTGAAGCATTTGATAGCTCAAAAAAATATCAAGGAAGTACATACGAAAGAGTCAGTATTTACAGAGGCTGAGCTTTTTACCTTCTGAATATTTCTTTCTCTCGGGGAGCAAGAAATTTCACAATTGCGAAAACGAGTAATGAGACGACTCACGAATATGATAGCTGAGTGAAAAGTACCCTATAAGACTCCATACGGGTATATGAATCTTCAATGAGGCGCGGTAGAGAATCCAGAAGAAGCAAAGGTGCTCAAGTATATATTTGAACTCAGGACACAAAACAAGCTCTCACTCTTACAGATTGCAGATCGATTGAATGCTGAATGAATCAAGCCACGTGGAAGAAGTAGGGAAGGGGATACACGACTTTGGAAGACGAGCACGGTTGAACAGATACTAAAGAATGATTTTTATATCGGGATAGTCAGATTCTCAGGGATGATAGGGGAGTGAGTGCACAATCGAATCATATCAAGAGATATATTCGAGAAAGCGAATGAAGAGAATCGAGTGAATATCGGGCATAAGCAATATGATTTTCATTTCAAAGGATTGATTACTGATTCGGATGGAAAGTACCTCACGGCGAGTCTATCAAAAGGAAAATATGTTTTTTATCATACTCAGGGATGGGGAATTTCTATTTCTCAAACTGAGATATTCAAAAGATGCTCAGAATTGGTCAAGAAGTGGGTTATTCCGAGCGAGATGATGTGAGACTTGGAAAAAGAAGTAAAACGTCAGGTAGGGGCAGAAAGTAGGGCAATTATGGAGGAATTATCTGAGGCAAGGAATAAATACGCGGATAATGAGAGAAAACTAGAAAATCTCCTAGATATTTTCACTGAGGGAATTATTGACAAGGATGAATACTCAAAAAAGAAATTCGAGTATCTGACAACTCGTGTAAAATTGAAAGAAACTATTTCGGGTTTTTGAGCGCTTGAAATGACTTTAGAGGAGAAGTATCAGAAAATTATCGAACTCCTAAGAGACCTTTACTGAGCCTATACTACGGGGGATGATGCAATAAGAG
The DNA here is from genome assembly GCA_043769645.1 of Candidatus Altimarinota bacterium. Classification (GTDB taxonomy): domain Bacteria; phylum Patescibacteriota; class Gracilibacteria; order BD1-5; family UBA2023; genus JAYUDN01. Next base: position 46,231 of record JAYVJC010000021.1, on the reverse strand, counting down.
GGGTACTTCTAACGAGTACAATTATCGAACTCAAAATCGACGATGAAAAAAGGCTCTACATAAAGCAAAAAGAGCCCTTTCAGGCTCTCTCAGAGAGTGATATTTCCTTATGGCAGCCCCACTAGGAATCGAACCTAGCTCACAGGATTTGGAATCCTGGATTCTAACCGATGAACTATGGGGCTAGAGGCGAGCCGAAGCTCGCAAGAAGACAACTCTAGACAAGAGAATACAGACAAGATGTTCTTTAGAAAAATTCCAATGTGTACCTGCGCCTGTCAACTGTATTTATTATTATATACTGTACCGGTAGAACGCGATAATCGTATCCTTTCCGATAAATTCTCCAACCTTCTGATCTGGATTGACGACAAATGGCTGCGTCAGAAGCGCATTTTCCTCACGGAACTTCGTCATTTTTCCATCGATGATTTTCTCGAGGATTTCAGCGGGCTTGGTCGCATTTTTCGGATCTTCCTTCATAATAGCAAGCTGGATTTCCTTTTCCTTGGCAACAATCGCATCAGTAATATCAGAAGGGGAGAGTACCTGGGGGTTACTTGCGACGACATGCATCGCAACCTGCCTGAGAGCTTCGGCATCGCTTCCTGACTTCGCGACGATAACTGCCGCGTTCTTGAAGTTCGAGTGGACATAGCTCGCGATCACATCACCCGTGATCTTGGTGAGCGTGCGGATCTGCATATTTTCACCGACCTTGAGCGTGTATTCACTCGCCTTGAGATCTTCAGCTTTGGCAATAGCTTCTTCATCGGTAGCGGCAGCCTTACGGATATCGATAAAATGAGAGAGCATCGCGTCGAATGTTTCGTTTCGTGCGACAAAATCCGTCTCACAAGAGACAACTGCTACATACGCCGTCGTACCTTCTGTAATGATCTTGATACGACCTTCGCTCGTCTCATTTCCAGAGCGTTTCGCAGCTTTGGCGAGTCCTTTTTTTCGAAGGAGATCGATCGCTCCTTCCATATCACCATTCGATTCGACGAGGGCATTTTTACAATCCGACATTCCGACTCCAGTTCTTTCACGGAGTTCTTTGATCATCTGTGCGGTAATCATATGAGATATAAGTTATCAAGTATAAAGTTATGGACCAGTTCTATATGCTATCGAGTGTATTATGAACAAGTAGGAGGAATTCCACCTTGAAGGATAAATAATTCTATTTCTTCGGAGTGAACCAGCTTCCGATACCGAGGGCACCGATAAGATTTTCCGAGTATGGATAGATATACGAAACGACGAATTTTTCCCCTGAGTAAGCTTTCCAAGCGAGAAATACCGCGTGGACGATGGCTACTAGAATCATGATACCTCAAAGTATGGGAATGAATGGACCAAAAAACCAGAAAATATTAATAATGAATGACTGTTTCATATGGAACACAGTGTACTCCGTTCTCCGATCCATCATAAGCGGGATGAAGAATAAAACATAAGAGAGTGCTCCAGCAAGCTTATCCGCTGCAGGAACGATACGACTAGACGTTTCCATAAGAGAAATGGTAAGGAGATTATGCCTCGACAGCTACTTCTTCTGTTTCTATAGCTGAACCTTTCTTCATAGGGAGTTTCTCCGTACGAGGTGCAGATCCAGTCACGGGCTTACGTTCTTCGGTCTTTCGAGTTTTGATCGACGACTTGATTTCTCCGAGGATAAACGCGAGCGACTTCATCGAGTTGACATTGCATGGGACAAAGTAGTCGGTTTTATCGATATTTCCAGTAGAACCGAGAAGAGCCATGGTCGTGACCTTTCCAGCCTGAGCTTCAGAAAGAGCAAGATCTTCATAGTGACCATCGACGACAAAGATGATATCTGGGATTTTCTTGAGATCCTTGACTCCAGAGTAAGCAGACTTGAGTTTTTCGAGTTCTTTGAGTTTCACAGATTTTTCTTTCTTCGTGAGTCCTTCGAGAAGTCCTCCTTCAAGTTCTTTCTCAAGTTCGTTGTAGTAGGCGATTCGCTTCTTGATGGTCGCAAAGTTGGTGATAAGTCCTGGAGTCCACTTCGTATTGACATAGAAATGTCCAGTTCCACTCGCGAGGGCCTCGACGAGGTCTCGGGATTGGATTTTCGTACCGACGAAGAGGACTTGTTTCCCCTTTGAAGTGAGGTCTTCGAGGCCTGCCTTCATCTCCGTGAGGAGTTCGGAAGTCTTATAGAGATCGAATACATGGATACCATTCTGGATTCCGAAGATATAGTCCCGCATTTTTGGAGACCAGTATTCACGTTTGTGTCCGATGTGACACGCATTGTCGAGCATGCTCTTTACGAGCGCTGCATTTGCCATAATAAAAAAAGTAAAAAAATAATCCTTACAGGAAGTTTCAGTCAGATACGAGGCGATACCTGTGTAGAGCGCACGAAGCGCAGTATGCAGAGTATCGAGGAAGTATCCTTGAAAAACAGAAAATCCCGACTGTTTTCTCATTTTCCGAGAAAGAGTCGGGATTATTATAGGAAAAATAATGGAAATGCAAGTGAAACTAATCAAATGATGTCATTGATTACAATAAATCAATTCTATATCGTATCCGACATTTGCAAAGCATACTGTGCTTGTTCAAACGCCATGGAAACATCTTGTGCAATATTTGTAGTGACAGCTTGGACAGTTTTCGGCTTCTCTCAGTTGATTATTCCAGACCTACCCCACATGCGTGCATCAAATTCTTCTATAGCTCAAATGGGATTTGAATGACTAGGTGGTTCTCAAAAGCAATCATACGTCATATTTAAGAAAAAGTTTAAAAAATAAATTCAGATTACTATACATTTATATAATTAAGAGTCAAATTTATTTTCTTGTATTTTCTTCTTTTCTCATAATAAGCGGAATGATTCCTATAGCGATCCCCCCAAGACCCACGATATTGGTGAGTCGATCGGCATCGAGAGTTGAGTAGATGAGGATGAAAAAAAGAAAGAGTGCCGAGAGAGTGGGCCAGATGACTCGAGTGAGTGATCTTGTGAAGTCCATACAAATTGTCGCTCGGTAGTACCATGCGCAGGCAAGTCCGGTGAGTCCGAGGTAGAAGCAGATCTGATATCCGATAGCGGAAATTGAGCTCTGGAGGATGGTATTTACACTCGGGAGGTAGGAAGAGGCGAAGAGGAGAACCATCCCCGCTCACCAGATAAAGAGTACCGATATATATGGAGTCTGCCAGACAGGATGGAGGCGTGAGTAGCGACTATGAAGGGCTCAGGCTCGGCCCTTCGCGAACATCGTCCGAGTAAACTGGATGATCTGTGTCTCGATAGTCCCGACCGTGGAGAGGAGGACGGCGATGATAGCAATATATCCCCACTCCTTTCCGAGGAGTTTCTCTGCAAGTGCGAAGATGACATTGGTATTATATTGCTCGATTTCCGCATCCGAGAGTCCGAGAAGGATAAGCGTTATAAACGCCAGAAAGAAGAGGATAAGAAATATCATAGAGTAGAATGTTGCACGTCCTGGAGTGACACTCGGATCTTTCGTTTCCTCGGCGAGATTCATCGTAACATCCCATCCATAGTAGAAAAATATAGCGATAAGCGCTCCAGAAGCGAACTCTTTCGGACTGAAGGCAAATGGAGAAAACCAATTCCATGAGAAAGGGTGTATTGGAGCGGCTGAGAAGTGTATAAATCAGAGGATAATAATCGCGAAGAGGATGACAGCTTCGATGATCGTCAGGCCAACCTGCACATAGCTTGTAAGCTTAACCCCTTTGATAATCACGAGGGAAATAAGTGTCAGCCAGAGAGCGGCAACTCCCGTCACCCACGCGACATTATTCACAAGATCCGGGGCAAGGACGAGGAGGGTGGCATTGGCCGCAGGAACCGTCGCTGAGACCATAAAGATACAACAGAGGACCAGAAGGGCCCATCCAGCAAAAAATCCAACCTGAGGTCCGAAAATCCGAGTCACCCAGGCAAATGAAGTTCCTGCATTGGGCTCAAGACGGTTGAGGTGGATGAAAGCCCAAGCTATGCCGAACATAATAATCCCACAGGAGAGGATACTCGCCGGTGAGAGCGTCCCACTAGTTGCGATAATGGTCGAGGCGGTCGCTTCGATCGAGAAGGCAGGAGCAGTTCCCGCTATTCCCATTATTACGGATTCAGTCGTTCCGAGAGCATTTTTTCGAAGTTCCGTTTTCATAGCCGTGAATAAGGAAGTAAAAGTAAACTTCTCGATTATAATATTTTTTTCGAGAGTGCAAATTTTCCTATTGTGATTTCACCTTTCGAGCTTGCAATTTCTCTCTTTTTTATACAATAGCAATACTAAGATCTCATTCCTATGCCTATAAATACTGAAGAATACGAACTCATCATGGGACTCGAGACCCATGTCCGAGTGAAGTCCAACACGAAGATGTTTTGCTCGTGTCAGAACGCGATCGAACTTGCACCAGAACCCAATATGAATGTATGTCCTATCTGTATGGGATTCCCGGGAATGCTCCCCACTCTCTCAGCATGAGTCGTCGATCTCGCCGTTCGAGCTGGACACGCGCTTCGTTCTCAGATTATGGAAGAGAGTATCTTCGATCGCAAGAGTTACTTCTATCCAGATCTCCCGATGGGCTACCAGATAACCCAGCTCTATCATCCTATCGCTATGGGTGGGGAAGTACGGACTTTTGTCGGCGATGAAGTGAAAACCTTTCGAATCCACCATACCCATATCGAAAATGACGCCGGGAAACTCGTCCATGCGGGAGGCAAGACTCTCTGTGACTATAATCGTGCAGGTTCTCCTCTCATGGAAATCGTCACTGAGCCGGATTTTCGATCAAAGGCGGATGTCATTGCCTATCTGGAAGAACTGCAGAAACTCATGCGATGGTGTGGAGCCTCCGATGCGGATATGGAGAAAGGTCAGCTTCGGTGTGATGTCAATATTTCTGTTCGGAAAAAATGAGAATCAAAACTCAGGAATCGAGTAGAACTCAAAAATATTAACTCGTTTTCCTCTATCGGTCGTGCGATCGATGTCGAGTTCGCTCGCCAGATCGAGATCTACGAAAGTGGCTGAACCCTGGACCAAGAAACTCGAAGATGGAGCGACGAACGTGGAGTTTCTACTTCACTCCGATCGAAAGAAGACGCGATGGACTATCGATACTTCCCAGATCCAGACCTTCCACCACTTCGTCTGACGAAGGAATATATCGACTCAAGGAATATAGAGGAACTTCCGATCGATCGAAGGCTTAAGTATGTGAAGGAGTACAAACTCATCGAGGATGATGCTCGTATCCTTTCGAGTGACCGTCTGACAAGTGACTTCTATGAAGCACTCGTCACCTTCACTGGGGATCCGAGGAAATCCTGTTCATACATTACGACTATACTTTTTGCCATTTTTGAAGCAAACAATGAAAAGATGAATCTCTCAGATGTGAAGTGAGGGCCAGAGGAAATTGCAGAGGTTATCAAGATGGTTAATGCGGATAGTCTTTCTTCTACCAATTCGAAGCTCGTGATCGAGAAACTCGTCTTCGAAGGAGGAAAGGCCGCTGAGTGGGTCGATAAACTCGGACTCAAACAGTCGAATGATACTGGAGCTCTGGAGGCTATCGTCGATACGGTCCTCTCGGAATCATCTCCACAGGTTATAGAGTATCAATCCTGAAAGACCAATCTCTTCGGTTACTTCGTCGGACAGTGTATGAAGGCTTCAAAGGGTCAAGGGAACCCGAAAATATTCACTGATATTCTCAAGAAGAAAATCGGATAGTTTGAACAGGTAAATATGTTTACCTTATGTAAAATAATGAGAGAGATGTGGGTGAAATAGAACAAATAATAGGCTGAGAAAATGATATCCTAACAAGAAAATGTATTTTATTTGCAATAAATAAAGAATTAGAATAATATACGAGAGTAACTTAATTTCTCGGTATGTTTCGACTTCTTCGATCCTCGACTCTTCTCGGATGACTCGTTATCGCTCTTTCTATTATCATTGCTGGTGGGGTTGTCACGTGAACGGGTACACTTAACTTGATTTTTGGTACCGGCGGTACTCCTCATATTTTTGGTTCCTTTTCCCCATTTGGAAATGCTGGAGAGGTTACCCTCATGACGGTAGCTCAGGAAAATGTAGCAAGAGGAAGTTGACTCTATCTCGATAGCACCAACAACACGCTCACGGGAAATATATTTCTCCAAACGGTAGGTTTTGCAGAGTTCGGAAGGGCATGAAACGTGGATGTGACCCCTCCTGGAGATACCCTCAACGTCCTCGAGCCATGGAAGCTCTCGGGCTTTGTTTGGTCAGAAAATGCAGGATGGATGACCCTCCAGAGTCTCAACGAGTCAGCATATTCATGAGTAGCTTATCTTCCTGCTTCCAATTCATTTACCGGGTATGCGTGGAGTGATACCCTCGGATATATAGGTTTTGATAAGGCTGAGGGATATACTTCAGGATTTATCGGTGCTGTCAAGGTTCTCTGAAATATTGCTGGAGGAAAAGCCTTCAATATCCTGGCCTACAATCCAGGTCAAAAATTTGACTCGGTCACGTTTACTCCATTTCTCAATGAGACGAGAAAAAATATTGCGCTCCTCACTCGTTCACTTCCACAGGCTAAATATAATATAATTCCATGATGACTTACTATGGTGAACGGTATGAGATACTATAAACTGTCAGGATGAACGGTTGTTTCTGGAAATGGGGTGAATTATAAATTCTGAGACTTTGGTACGGATAAGGTACAAGTGATCGTGGTTGAAGGGGGAGATTTCTCTATAGACAACAATATTTGAGAAGATAGTTATAGTAAGCCAAGAATCGTCTATGTCCTCAAAAATAGTGCTGGTTCATGAGGAAATGTATTTATCGGTCCCTCGGTTACAAAAATACATACCTCCATCGTGGCAGAGTGAAGCATCTATAGTGGGGCTCCGGGGAACCTCCTCAATGATACTCAAGCTAAACTTACCTCTCTTCCAGACAGACAGCTTTATATCAAGGGAAGTCTTATCTCCCGCAATACGATCGGTGGATCCGCCTTCGTGACGAGTGCCTCTTGTCCGTACAATGTCACCCTCTGCGACCGAACGACCGCCATCAAATACGACTTCAATTATTTCCGTGCCTTTCGTCCAGGTAGCTGAGAGCGAGCATTCCTAACGCCAAGAGTGTTTGATGATGGAGACTCGAGTGATAACTACTCTCTCATCATCGACTATGACCAGCGCATGCTCAAAGATCCACCTCCAGGTCTCAACTAATACTTTCCCTCCTTCAAAATATTTTCTCATTTTCTTTTATGAAATCTCTCGCTCTCATGGCACTCGCCATCACTTCCTTCTCTTCTCTACTCATACCATGAGTCTCAGCCGTTCCCGATCAGGGACCAGGAGGAGAAGATAGACGAGGTCTTTTTTCCATCTATTTCGAGAATATCGCCAATTCTCCTTGTGTCAGCCCATTTGTTATCCAGGGTTTCAAAACTACTCCTGCAGATTATCTGAAAGCGAACTGTGTCAATATCGATACTCTCATCGGGAACTACCTGGTAGATAATGGATGGGGAAAGTGGACTACGGTTACTGGTGGTATAAGCTACATGGGAGGTAATGTCGGTATCGGAACCGCGACTCCTTCATCTGCTCTTGATGTAAATGGTATTGCTCAGGTGGGATACCTCTATGTCAATCCACAAGATGCTGCTAATGAGGGGGGAGAAATAGTACTTCGTAAATCATCTCCATGATTGAGTGATATTTATTTAGATAACGTTGGAGGGAATTTTAGAATATTCGATATTGAGGGGAACAATAACTTTTTTTCATATGCTCCTTCTGGAAATGCCTATATACGATGAAATCTCGGAGTTGGAGTTCCATTTCCTACTACGAAACTCCATGTATCAAGCACAGCAGACGAAGTAGCACAGTTCGACTCAACAGGAAATCCCACTGTTTCTCTCTCTCAAGGTGGTACTATAAAATCATATCTCAAATGGGCAGGAGAAAATCTACAGATGGAAAATCTAGCGGGCGGAAGCTTATATCTATGAACAAATGGGAATTGGCTAACATTTAGTTCATGAGGGAATCTCGGTATTGGAACTTTTGCACCGAACGAAAAGCTCTCAGTCGCCTGAAATATCGAAGCTATCAGTGATACTAGTTTTGTATGAGTAGCTGCACGAGTAGCATCAAATGATATATACCATCCCTACTTTATGGGATATAGAACACGATGAACACTGAGCTCTCCTAGCTATCCACGTGCGAATGACGCACTATCTGCATATGTCGGAAGAGATGGTATAGACGGAGGTACCAATACTAGATACGGGGGTGCTGCTATGTATTTCTTAGCTGCTGAAAACTTCGATGGCGATAGTAAATGAACGAATACCATTTTTCAAAACACAAGAAATGGGGAAAAATTGCCAAGAGAAACTATGAGGTTAACATCTTCAGGGTATGTCGGTATCGGTACTACCGTACCAGATAAACCCCTTCATGTCGTCACGAGTAATGCAAACAATGATGGAACTCAGGGAATTATCGTCGCTGAGAATACTTCGACTACAGGAAATGTTGGGATAAATCTCCGAGTCAACGGACCAAATATGCCAGCAATTCAGTTCTCTCAATGACCATTCAAAACCACTATGACAGGTGCAGTCTTCGGATACTATATGGGAACAGTTGATTTTCCTACAGGATTCCAATTCGTCACAAAGGTAAATGGGGCTCAGGATACAAAAATGGTTATCAAGTATAATGGAGACGTTGGAATTGGAGTAAAAAATCCTGGTGCAAAGCTCCATCTCTCAACTTCGGCAGACGAAGTCGCTCGATTTGAGTCTTCTGGAGATCCATTCATATCATTGTTTCAATCCTGATATCGTAAAGGGTATCTCTTTGAATCTGGAGATAACCTTCAACTTATGAATGAAGGTGCAGGCGGTTTCTTTATCGGTACTAATAATAGCTATAAGCTAGCACTTAGATCAAATGGAAATCTCGATATGGAAGGAGAAGTATCTGCTAAAAATGGATACGGAAATAGTCTTTATATGGGAGGAGATAGTGCGGGAAGTGACTTCGAAATCGGAAGCCTCACTGCAGGAACCAATACGCTTTCCTTCTACAATAGACCAAATAGAGCATATATGGACATCATAGCGAAGTGAGCTAATTTTGAACAAATTAAAATATCCGGATGAACTCCTGGACTTGGTAAAGTCCTCACTTCGGATGCATCTGGTATCGCGAGTTGGCAAAATGCAGCTGGAGGATCTGCTCTTCCTACTGGAGTCGCAGGGAATACCCTTTACCACAATGGAACGAACTGGGTAGCAAGTTCAGCTCTCTATAACAATGGAACTACGATCGGAATCGGTACCACGACTCCAGATCCAGATCGCAAGCTTCATATAGTATTTTCGAATCCTAATCCAGATGGAAAAAACGGAAAACTCGTCATAGAAAATACAGCCAACTCGATCAATGCTACATCAGCAATGCAGTTTCGTACAGCGAATCCTGATGCTCCACAGTGACTCCAGTTTGCGACCAATAGTGCTGACTGGCTCAAGTTTAATAGCTTCGGATTCTCGAATAATCCAGCCTATGGAGGGTACTTTTTCAATATCCTCAATAATAGTGTAACGGCAATGGTAGTAAATAAGGATTCTGGAAATGTCGGTATCGGTACGGTGACTCCTAAATATAAACTCGAGGTGAATGCATGAAATATGGGGATCACCGATGGAAACTGAGTGATTCGTAAGTACAATAATAATGCTCTTGACTGGCCAGGAATGATATTTGCTCGAGGAAGAGGATCCATCGCGGGAGCTACTTCATCGCTCAATGGAGATAAGCTCTGAGCTATAGCCTTTACTCCATACAACTGAACAGACTACTTTCTATCTGCAGAAATGTGAGCCATACAATCATGAAACTCGTACTCTGATGGAACTCCGAGTGATCTCTACTTCACGACGGTTCAGGGAGGAACACCTATAGAACGAATGCGAATCACGAGCCTGGGGAATATAGGTATAGGAACAACCACTCCTTGAGCGAGGCTCGAAGTGGCTGGACAAATAAAAATCACCGGAGGCACTCCAGGTGTCGGAAAAGTCCTGACTTCCGATGCGAACGGTCTTGCTTCGTGGGCTACGCCAGCTACAGGAAGTGGATGATCTTCTCTTCCAGGAGGATCTGCCGGCAATACCCTGTATCACAATGGAACTGCTTGGGTGGCAAGTTCAAATTTCTTCAACAATGGTGGAAATATCGGTATCGGTACAGCTACTCCGGGTGAAAAACTCGAAGTCAATGGAAATATCAAACTCACTGGAGCAAATCCTACTATCTCAGCCTCAACGTACACTGAATTTCCATGAGGAGCATGGTTTTCTGACCCAGTACGCCCTGTCTATGCTGCAGGAACTATTCGAGCGCGAGGCGGAGTCAATGATGATGTCAACTCAGTTCTTTCACTCTTCTGAGGAACAAGTGGAAATACCTATGTGTCTGGGAATCTCGGTGTAGGTGTAGCTGCTCCGACTCAGAAACTCGATGTCGCTGGAAATGTGAAAATCAGTGGAACCCTTCAGATTGCAGGAGGAACTCCAGGAGCTGGAAAAGTACTCACTTCCAATGCTACTGGTGTAGCGAGTTGGGAAACTCCAGCAGCTGGTGGAGGGGGTGGAGGTCGTACCTATCCAGATATGTCTCCGACAGATGTATTTCCAACCTATAAAGGATTAAATCATCCACCATATTGGGAGAATTTTAGTTTCACACGAAATATCGGTGCGAAGTGTTCCTCTGGAAAAGTAAAAGTATATGTGTCCGATAGAGAAGCTGCTGACTGGCCTGACATAGGAACGAGCTACATCTTCTGAGTCGGGAATAGACCTATCAACTCGGCACAGACTGTCTATGATCAACCCACAAGTCCTGATAACAATAGCTTATTCATCGATGTATGAGGATGGATGGATGGTGGGACACTCAATCTTGATAACATCTCTGCTGGATGGTTTGATGGAAGTAATGCCTGATGATGAGTCCAGCTCCGAGCGGAGTGTTATGATGGAAGCTTCAGCATAGCATGAACTATGTGTGATGTGAATCCATGTGGAAGACATGAGGATTGGACTTTTTATAAAGAAATTGCTGATTATGTGCTGCCTTCCCCATGAGCTCCTGAATTGGTACGTGTGATTTTGAATGCTGGAATGGATGGGGATTGGAATAATGGAGGAAATCGTATCGACTATTTATTTTGACCAAACTACCCACTCAAATATGGTAAGAATTATCGGGTATACTGAGGCTGAAATAACTATATGGATATTCAAGTTAATCTCAATGCTTCAAACAAGGTCGATGTTACCGTTACTGTATCAGACGTAAGTCCATGAAATGGTTGACCGTTTAATATAGATTACGAAGTCTATTTTGGTACTGTTCCACCTGCTAATAATGTTCGTCAATTTGCAGCAATAGTTCCGAACGAAGCAAGTGGAATAATCTCTTGGTGATCGGAAGACAGTTGTATCGCACAAGCGGGTGAAGTGGTAGATATCAGTTCCGATAAGTCTTCTGTATGTCGTATGAATCGTAACTTGTGTAATTTTCGATGATCGAATAATCGATACCAGAATTGGTGAACCAATAACTCAACGCCTTCTACTTGTATTGGTTCAGCATCAAGTTGTACCGTATCAGATGTAAACCCAGGATGGCATAATATGTCGTACTTACCTGATTATTGATTAAATAGTTGTATCTATACCATAAATCCTGACGAGCCGATAGATAGAACTTGCTTCCAACAACGCGATCAAGTTTGATGTTATTAGTATCGACTTAATGAAAAAAATACCCTGAATTATCAGGGTATTTTTTGGGAAATAGAAGAATATTGTCTTAGTAAAAGATCTCGTATTACGCTCTTTCCTCCTTGATCCACTTCATAGTCTCGATGAGGTTCTTCGTCGTGAAGTGTTCTTTAGTCATCCCATGGGGGATATCGGTCAGTTTCCCGTCCGTAACCCCCACGAGAAAGGTCGCATCGAGATCGAGAGTGCGGATGGCCTCGACGAGGGGAGTGACTTCATCGGGGATAAGCACATCCGATTCATAGACCATGCCAATTTTCGTCGAGAGTTCATCCTCGATATCGGTCCGAACTCATTCGAGGAGTATGCCCCCGATAGAGAATCCATAGTCCTTCAGGAGGAAATCCCCCTGTTTTTCATAATCTTCCAGAAATAGTGCACTTCCGACGAGAGCATCACGGTTCTCTCGGGTAATGAGGGTGGTTTCTATAGCTGGATTGTAGGAGAAGAATACATTCGGAACGACGACATCTCCGATTCGATGTTCGGGAGAGAGTGATTTTCCGAATACCGGAAGGAAAATATGTTCGGGCAGGTAGTTTTCTACGGCGTAGCTGATATGTTCGACCGAGTGCGAGGCAAAGAGGAGGATCCACTCTCGTCGGCGATAGATGGTTATCTTTTCTGAACTCATAGGATCCTTCTGGAGTCAGAGATCTTGGACGATACTATCTCGAAGGAGGGGTGCATCCGTAATAATAACTGTAATCATAAGTTGCAAATGAATATGTAAGGGATAATATAGGAGAAGTGAAAAATTCAAAATGAATAATTCAGAAATGACTGAAGTGTCAAAAGGTGAGAAACATAGAAAAGGAAAAGGGTAGAAAGTTTAGCAGGGGAGAGGGGAGGACTTCGAATCCCCCTTCTAAGGGGGACAAGGGGGTGAAAAAAGGTTTATACCTGCATACGCGAGGATGACACTAGTTTGTCATTCCGACCGAAATGTATCAAAGCGGAACGAAGCGAAAGAATCGCTATTCTATGATAAAATCTTCTTATGGAATGAAAGGGATCCCTCGAGTACCTCGGGATGACACTAGAATCAAAGGGATACATTTCCCGAGCACTTGGGATGACACCATTTTGTCATTCCGACCGAAATGAAGCAAAAAGGAATGAAATGGAGAATCACTTTCTCTGTTTGTCATTCCCGTGAAAACGGGAATACAGAAGTTCTATCTATGCGTATTCGAGGATTCAAGGCAAAAAACAATCAATACTCTTTTACAGCATTACCTATGGAAAACTCTCTCATCTATATACTCGTTGGAATCCTTATCGGTTGTATATTTTGACTCCTTATCGCGAAAATTCGATATAGAGGAAGTCTACGTGATGAGCGTCGGATGAGTGTGAATACTTCTCGATCAGTACTCCTCGGGGAGGTCTATGAGAAGGTATTACCCGCACTTCCTGACTTTCCCTACGCACCGAAGGATATGACCTTCCTCGGGAAGGGAGTCGACTATCTGATATTCGACGGGCTCTCCGAGGGAAACCTCAGAGAGATCGTATTTCTCGAACTCAAGAGTGGAAAATCCCAACTCAACAAAAACGAACGGATGATACAGGATTGTCTCCGAGCCCGTCGAGTACGTTTTGCTGAGTATCGAATAGGAAGTATCAAAGAATGAGTAGGAAATAGGAAGCAGTAAAAGAATAGAAAATGTGGAGAAATAAGATGGGGCTTCGAACCCCTCTTTCAGGGGGGAAAAGAGGGAAAGATGGGTAGATCCTCGGATACGCGAGGATGAAAAGTTAAAATTGAAGGGAAATAGGAGAGCAATACAAAAAGAAAAGGATAGTGAGAAGGAAAATAGAAAGGATTCGAATCCCCCTTTCAAGGGCGACAAGGGGGTAAAAAATGGTAGATTCCCGTTTTCACGGTAATGACGGGTATTCATCATTTGCCCAAAGCGGAGGAATATCTTTCATGATTTCTCCTTCTGACCGAAATAACTAACTGAAATGAGTTTAGCGGAGGAATCCCTTTTCTTGTGAAGAAGTATAGGGATCCCTCGAGTACCTCGGGATGATAACCGGTTTTGTCATTCCCGTGAAAACGGGAATCCAGAAAGCATGAAGATGGGTCCACATTACGCGAGGATGACATGATTTTTCATTCCGACCGAAACGACTGTAAGGAATGTAATATGATGAATCGCTTTGCTCCTGAACTTATTTTTACTTTGGAATCCAATCCGTAGGAAACAGAATACTTATTTTACCGATAAAATTTTGCCTTTTTCTGTATTTAAGCGTATACTAGTGATATAAATAGATTATGTATAGTTTATTTTCCTCCTCTCCGCAATATGCTTCTAGTATCGACTTCATCACTTTCTGGATACGGACTTCATAAGATTTTTTCTCTCGTCAAGCAGTCTAGCTATGATGGGATTGATCTTGTCGTAGATCCTGAAAACTATGATACCTTCGATGCGAAGTATATACGCCTTCTTTCTGAATATAGCGGGGTGAAGGTATGGAGTATCAGTGCACCCGAAAGAAAAATGAATAAAAAACAAGTGGATACCATCCTAAGGCTTGCAGAAGACCTCGGGGTGACTCTTGTCAATTTCCATCCACCCCATCGCATCGATCGTGATAAGGAGTGGTTCGGGGAATACCTCGAACTGATGACCAAAAATCATCCCGAAATTACTATCTCGATCGTCAATGCCCCACCAAAGACCTGGCTTTTTATCATATCAGAGTATGGGGACGCTCGACCAGAAACGATCAAGAAGATCACAGGGAATACTACGCTTTCTATCAATAATGTCGAACCCGAAAGCTGAGTGGATCTCCTCAAAACCTTCTCTATTCTCGGAAATACCATCAAACATATCTACCTTACCGATAAGACTGAGGAACACTCTCGTATGTTTCTCGGATCAGGATCTATGCCCCTCGAGAGTCTCCTCATCAAGCTTTCTGAACTTGGATACCGTGGAAGCTTTAGTCTCGAGGTCACGCCTCATGAACTCCATGCAGGTAATGATGATGAGGTGCTTCGCCGTCTTTCGGAAGCCAAACACTTTTGGGAAAAATACTATACTCTTCCGAAGAGATAATATCTTGCAAAATAAAATACTTGCCTATAATTTTTTGTAGGTATTTATTTTACATTTTTTCTATGCGAATATTTCTTATAGCTCTCTTGTTTTTTATTACTTCTTGTGGATCTCTTTTTGCGAGAGAAAATATAACCAGTACTACCATCAACCGTGAAAAAAGTCAACTCATGAAAATGGTGAGTGATCCAACTGGAAAAAAATGGGTCCAGGCAATACTTGGAGAATATAGTAATACTCTCAAATCTCTTTCTCGAAGGGCTACAAATACCGATGCCTCAGATCGCCTCAGATACAAAAATGATATTCAGAATGAAGCCCAAATTTTTATACAAAATGTAAAGAAAGGAGCATTTTCCTTCAGTATTCCATCTGATGAGAAAACTCGAGTAGAATCTGATATCCTTTCCTTTCAAAAATCATTGATTTCTAGCGTTCGTGCGAGCATAGAAAAACAGCTTGATACCGATGTAAAATTATTTAGTACGATGAATATGAGTGTGGAAAACAAAGAGTGACGCCTTGGTATATCTATTGATCCTTACAATATCCTCGTAGCACAAGGCGGGAAAAGCCTCGAACTTGATATGAAAATATCAGCATCAGGGTCTATGATGAGTGATCTCGATGGAAAGGTAATGAGTGGTTCAGCTATGATAGATATGAATCTCAAGATTATAGAAAATGATCTCTATATAACACTCAACAACTACACGATGAATCTTCCTCGTTCGCTTACCGATGATGGAATACTCAAGAACCTGCCAACTATGAAAGGGATTACGTACCATATGGCATTCGGAGATCTAGGGGAGGGACAGACCTACAGTGAGATTATCCTCGAATCACAGAAAAATCAGGCAAAAAACCGGAAAATGATTGAGAAAATGCTCTCTATATTCGATACAGCAAGTATACTTACGCCTATCGGAAAGAGCAAAAGCGATGGATATATCCTCTCATGGAATCCTATGGCGATAATTGCATTGCAAGATTTTGAATTCTTTCCTCTAGGCACAAAGATAAGTCGATCAAAAAACGAAATCCTTCCATTTCCCCTCTATTATCAAAATTGAGTTTTATCTATGAATTCCCTGAGTTCGGATGGGACTACTAAGCTTCACATTCAGAAAAATCCTCTCTCTACCAACCCCGAGCTCTCACTTGACTTTCAGGAGCGAGGCGTAGTCAACCCACTTCATGTGAGTATAACGGGAAGCAGTGATGTATGGAAAATATCGGCTTTTGATGATGAATATAAGGGGCATCTAGCGATCACGGCAGATAGTGTCATCGGATACATCGATCAGTGAATCAAGCGAGTACTGGATCTTTCGCTACAGAAGCTAACGAGCGGACGATGGACGTACGATATTTCAGCCGCATTCGAAGATATTTCAATGTATGTGGAAGAGATGAAGATCAAGATCTCTGGCACCTTCCGACAAGAGTTCGGAAATTTTGCTATCGTTCGGCCTGTGAAATACCAAGAGTTGAGTAAAGTCATTGATACCTTCTCTGGGGATAGTTACTAAAGAGGACTCTGCAGAATACAGAAAAAGAAAAATATGAATTAGAATTTTCTATATAATCGTATTGCTTCCTAGTACGCAATGACGGAATAATAATATTGTAGAAGGCTCTAAATATTTGAAAAACTCGCGAGTGATCGGGAGTTTTTTATTGTATAATCGACTCTCTAGGAAAATATTTTCATAGCTCTGAGTTTGCTCTCGATCGTTTCCTCTATCTCGAGGCGATCACGGAGGAAGATATTTCCTTTCTGAGAAAGGATAGAGAGAACAAGTTTATCATTGTACTCGAGACGATTCGAGAAGTCATCGACGGACATGATAGCATATTTCACTTTTTTACCGAAAAATGTCTTTTCGAGAAAATTATTGAACTCGATCTTATCAAGGTCTCCGATGATAAATATATCGACGATGTTGTTTGTAGTTTCTACTCGAAAGTCCAGTACACTTTCAGAAACCGTCACAAGATCTAGGTTCTTTCGACCCTTGAAGAAGGCTTTCACGGGCTCCATGACATCATAGGACTTGAGGAACATTTCTTTGATCTCGTTGTAGAGGAGACAGTTTCGATTCATCGAGTAGTATTTTTTCTTATTTTCTTCATAGGATTTGAGAATGCCAAGATTTTCGAGATTCATGAGTTCCCGTCGTACAGCATTGATCTGTTCATCGGTATCACGACAGAGTTCACGTATAAAAAAACCCGTACTCGAACGAGAAACGGTATCTTCTATAATGAGTTTTTCGAGAAGTTTCACGCGCGAACGCGATCCGAAAAGTTTGGTGAGGTCCAAAGTGCTGAATACAATACGTATGCACTATATCAATATCAAATTGAAATGCAAGGAGAAGTCCCTTTTTTATGCGAAGTCGTTCTATGATATCATTGAACTTGAAGTTTTCTTACCTGGAGAGAGAATTACTTGAAAGAATATTATTTTCAATACAATAGATATAAAGAGCTGGGTACTACCGTTTTTTTAGAATTTCAAAAATATACCTTCGTAATTAGCCCTCTGATTTTTCAATTTCTCTCCCCATGATTACTTGGCGATTCTCATCTCGAACGGAAAAAGATATAAAGTGGTATATGGTTGCTCTTATTATCGTACTGACTCTTGTCATCTATGGGATAACACAGCAACTCTATATGATGTCGATCGTGGTATTTCTCTTCGCCGGAGTCTATATGCTTCGGGAAAATAATATAGAGCCAGTCATGGAGGTAACCGTCACGGAACAGGGGATTCAGGTACACAACTCTTTCTATGAATACGCGAAGATTTCTAGTTTCGCAATTCTTTATGATGGGACTGCAGCAATCCTCCTGAGACTCAGTATGAAAAAATGAATCGCGGCACTCATCGATATTCCACTCACGCATGACGTCAATCCGACCGAGCTTAAGAATACCCTCATTAACTACATCGAAGAAAATACGAACGCAGAACTCTCAAATAGTGATAAGATTATCCAGGCTATGCGTTTATAAAGGGATGATATTTCATTACGATACGTAATCATATATTACGTATTTTTTGTTATCAAAGTGCCAATTCTCACAATATGTAAGCTTCAAGTTTATATTTTAGATCCCTCAATAATCTTCAAAAGTCGCTTTTACTTTCATATCTTTTTCTATATACTACATCGAGTTCGTTGTATATATAGAGCCTTCAGAAGAGCGAATTCATGCTTTTCATTCTCTCAAACATTTCATCCATTCTATATTTAAATTATTCTTTATGTCTTCCACTTCTTACGATAGTAGTAATATCCAGGTCCTCGAAGGACTCGAACCCGTCCGTAAACGTCCTGGAATGTATATCGGTTCGACCGATGAACGCGGACTTCACCACCTCGTATGGGAAATCGTCGATAACTCGATCGATGAAGCGATGGCAGGTCATGCGAAGTCTATCACTATTACGATGCATGCAGATGGATCCGTATCGGTTGAGGATGACGGACGAGGTATTCCAGTAGATCTTCATCCAAAAACAGGAAAATCTGCACTGGAAACTGTGATGACCGTACTGCATGCGGGAGGAAAATTCGGAGGAGAAGAGAGTGGATATAAGGTATCTGGAGGACTTCATGGGGTTGGAGCTTCGGTCGTTAATGCTCTTTCCCATAAGATGCAAGTCTGGGTTCACAAGGATGGAAAAGTCTATACTCAGTCGTATCAGCGAGGAGTTCCTGATGCTCAGGTAGAACCTACCGGTGAGAAAACGAAGCGACATGGTACGATCGTACGATTCTGGCCTGATGCCAGTATGTTTACGACGGTAATCTTTGACTATGAGACGATCCGTACACGAATACGACAGCAAGCCTACCTCACGAAGGGGATCACCCTTACGCTCTTCAATGAATTTACCGACAGCAAGTATCGATTCTTTTTCGAAGGAGGGATTGAGTCGTATATCCACCACCTGAATAGATCAGTCGAACCGATCGGAGAGGATGTGTTCTATGTGGATAAAAATCTCGATAATGTGCAGGTAGAAATTGCCCTCCAGTATAAAAAGGATGATTACAATGAACGAATTATTTCATTTGTGAATAATGTCATCACTCCCGAATGAGGAACGCATATCGTCGGATTTCGTATGGCACTGACTCGCACGATTAACAAATATGCGCGCGAGCAGGAAATGCTCAAAGAAAAAGATATAAATCTTACGAATGAAGATGTTACTGAGTCTCTCACTGCGATCGTATCGGTGAAGGTAAGCGAACCGCAGTTCGAAGGACAAACAAAAGCGAAACTCGGAAATCCAGAAGTAAAGGGTGTAACCGACCGAGCCTTCGGGGAAGGATTCTATGACTTCCTTGCAGAGCATCCTCGAACTGCACGAGCGATCATCGAAAAGTGTCTTCTCGCGGCACGAGCTCGCGCGGCTGCTCGAAATGCGAGAGATACGATAATCCGTAAGGGAGCCCTCGAAGGTTCTGGACTTCCTGGAAAGCTTGCTGACTGTTCGAGTAAGGATCCATCCAAGTGTGAAATCTATATCGTAGAGGGAGATTCCGCGGGTGGAAGTGCGAAGCAAGGGCGTTCACGAGAATTCCAAGCTATATTGCCACTCAAGGGAAAAATTCTTAATACCGAGCAAGCTCGTCTCGATAAAGTTTTTGCCAACGGGGAAATCAAGAACCTCATCATCGCGATGGGAACGTCGATCGGAGAGTCCTTTGACTACTCACGACTCAGGTATCACCGTATCATCCTCATGACGGATGCGGACGTCGACGGAGCCCATATCCGTACACTCTTACTCACTTTTTTCTTTCGATACTTTCGTCCCCTGATCGACAACGGTCATATCTATATCGCACAGCCTCCACTCTACAAGCTTTCGAAAGGAAAAAACGCATGGTATGTCTTCGATGACGAACAGAAGATAGAAATTATGAATCGAGAAGCAGTAACTTCGGAGTGAATCCAGCGTTATAAGGGTCTCGGTGAGATGAACCCGGAGCAACTCTGGGAAACGACTATGGATCCAACCACACGAAAGATGTACCGCGTACGCATAGAAGATGCAGAAAAAGCCGATGCCGTCTTTCGAATGCTTATGGGAGAAGATGTGCCACCTCGGAAGCACTTTATCCAGTCGCGAGCGAAGCATGTGAGTAATCTCGACGTCTAAATTCGAATTCGCTATAGTACCCGTTCGGATATATATCCCTCCAATTTTTCACCCTTTCAATGAAGCACACGGCCCTCATCTTACTTATTATTGGATGAGGGTTTTTGACACTGGGAGATATATTTCTCAAAAAATGGGCACTCGAGCATCATATCTCTCCGTATGTGATGGGGATGATTTTTTATGCTATTGGATTGGTCTGTTTCGGATTTACTCTCAAGGAAAAAAATCTTGCAGTGGCTTCGACAATCCTAGTTACAGCAAATACCTTACTACTCGTGGTCGTGAGTTTATTTTACTTTAAAGAAAAATTTACCCTTCTGCAGGGGATTGGAATTTGTTTGAGTATCGTCGCTGTCATACTTCTCGAATGGGAGTAGGGAAGATTTCCGGACGTACATTTACTCGAACTCAGTAATATAATGAATCGTCATATAGTACCTATTTTCCGAAGGGATGACGGAGATCGCAAGACCTATCTTCGTGAAATGAGGTTGTACGATACTCCGGTAGTGCGCATCATAGCTTTTTCATTTCTCTGACATAAAGAAATCAAAGGTACTTCGAATTAATGAAATAAGCGTATCGGTACAATCCGAACTGCTACATCGATAGTATCCATACCCGACATTTTCGGTGGTGGTAGCGCCTCCGATGAGTTTCCCGACCACCCCACGAGCCCGAAACCAGTCTGTAATTTTAGAGTAGTTATAATAACTATCAGTAGGGCTTCGGCGGTGATGGTTCAGTCAGTTTCCAGCAGCAAATACTTCATTCCAATCTGAAGCGGTTCTATCGAGTCTTTTATCATACGTATATCCTGAAAGGCCAAGATTCGCTCGAACATCGGTATACCAACTATTCCAAGTTGAGCGGACACGATCCATATCGACTCATGGAATTTCAGTATTTACACTATAAGACAGGTTCACATTCGAGTATGGAAATTCAGTGCGAATCGGGGCAGTCGGTTTTTGAATATGCTCAAAAGTACGAGAAGCGACCGAAGAAGAAGCGTATATTTTTGTTTGGCGTAAACGTTTCAAAGCTGTGAGCTTCGAACTGTTAAGCTGCTTCTTTTCAAAAGCTCGATTTTCTATATTTATACGCTCTTGTCTCTTCATCTGCAAATCGAGACTCGGAATAAGGCTCGTTGCAAAGAGGGGTATATTATGAAGTGAGACGATAAAGATGAGAAAACTCGATAACTTTTTCATAAAAGTAGTATACCATATTTATTCTCAGATCGCTAGTTTATTTTGTATATTTTGCTGAAAATCAAGTACTACCATAGTAGTTTTGGGTAAAGGTTTTCCCATTATATACATAAGTTATCGATCTCACTATGACTTCTAGAGTTCACTTCGTAGGAAAAATATTCTGACTTATGAAGTTCATCTCAAAATCCGTGAATCCATTTTTTTTCTCGAGGGTAGTATTAGTCGACAGTCCAGTTGTAGGGAGAAATATACTACTAAATGGATAATTGACGGGTATCGTATACATACCGCAAGGTTCTTGATTACCGATATCACGAAAGCAGGCTATAGCAGTATAAACTTTTCCAGAAGGAAGGTTCAGTTTCACATCCATGGAAATACCAGAAAGTGTAATCTCACCATTGGTATCTGGATTTACGATATGAAACTTAAAAGTACTTTCATTGGTATTCACGATAGTCAGAGTAGGAGGGAGTATGCCAACAGAGTATGGAGGAGTCTGAAAGGTAGTTCCGATAGGATTGATAGTACCAGTTCCTATCTGAAGAGTCAAATCTATAGGATTTATCTGGAACTGAAGGGTAGAGGTACTTTGATTATTTTCGAGAGTTCCTACCTGAAGATTCAGTATATAGGTTTTCAAGGTTTCTTTTTTGAGCGGATCACTCATACCAGAAAAAGTAATGAGATTCCCGATGATAGATCCCGTTGAAATTACTTTTTGAGTAGAAACATCGATAATAGTAGCTCATGAGTTATTCTCGACGATAGTCTCAAGTGAAGTTGAACCAAGATTTAGAAGTGAAATTCCAGTAAATTTCACCTTATCAGTGTTCGGAAAGAGCGAAAATCTTCCTATTTCATTATCACTATTTTTGAGAAGATAGGTATAGGGTTTTATGGAAGTAGTGACTGGATTTATTTTTATCACCGATATTTCGATAGTTGGAATAAATTCTCACATGGATTCCCCATTCCACTTACAAGATGTTTCCGAAAGGCTATTTGCTTTGATCACCGTTTCACAGTTAGCAAGGGCTTGTACTTTTGATAGCTCTTTGGTAGTAAGTATGATTTTCCCATTCAGATAGAGTTCATAGAGTCCGAGCTCAGTCGATCCTGTATTCGATATAGAAGAACCCGTAAGTATTATAGGCAAGGGAATGTCTGTCTTTTGAGAGGAGTAGATAAGCACATCTCTCCAAACGCATCGCACGAGGAATCACTTTTTATATTTTGCAAGAGATCGGCACTGAGAAAGGAGAGAAAGCTTACTGACACCCACTCAAGATTTCGTAATGGGAGCCTGTCCACTCATGGTATTTTCAAGAAATACTCGATAGGAACCAGAAATTGGTTGTACTTTCTGAGTATGGGAAGTTGCATTCATCATAGGAGCTGAGAGCGCAAAGGCTGGACAGTTGGCTATGATAAAACAGAGAAACATCCACCACAAAGAGAAAGGAGTATATTTCATATATAAGATAAATTATACTCTCAAGTGTATATATAAATACCATTAAGACAACTTCACTTGTAGATTTTACTTCACTTTATTTTGCTAAATCTCATAAATACGATACTATCGAATTCTCATTTTTTATACCATGCAACGAGCTCGAGTTATGGCATTCGGTACCTTTGATCTTCTTCATAAGGGACATCTCTTCTATCTCAGTGAGGCTTCAAAGCAGGGAAATGAACTTCGTATCGTGATAGCTCGAGATGCAAGAGTATATAAGATGAAAGGAAGAACGCCGATCCATCCTGAACGAGAGCGGGTAGAAAATGTAGTAAAAGCATTTCCATATGCTAGCGTTATACTCTGAAGCGAAGACGATATATTCGCGCCTCTGAGAGAGTATGCGCCGGATATCCTTGTCTTCTGATACGATCAGTATGTTCCAGAAGAGGTTATTAGAAAAGATTTTCCGACTATGAAAATAGTGCGTACATGAGGATTCGAAGTTGAAACCTATAAGAGCAGTAAAATTCGCCAAACACTTTAGTTATCATCATTATCCTCTTCGAGAGATCGGTGTCTTTCCATTGCAAGAAGATACCGTTCGAGCCTACGATTATACTCTTCAAGTCCACGATGGGAAGGAGTTCTTCTTCTTGGATTTTCCTTTTCATAGATTGCTATATCATATGCGGTCACTTCTTGTCCTCAGAGGACTGAGGCAACCATGAGGGAGTGTCTCAGCATTTCCTCTTCTATAAGAACTTTTCGAAAGTATGACTTTGAATAATTGTGTAAGTGAGCTTTTATATTTTGGATATAGGCACCGAAGTTCCTACTCCCACAGATATATCCGAGTTCTTTATAGAGTGTCTGAAATCAACGGGATCTATTTGAAAATAATGCTCGAATATGAAAAGATACTTCTCGAAGACAGAATCATCTTCGCTTCGTGAGGTCTTCAAATGAAAAACCTAAAAGTACCTCTTCGATCTCGAGTTCGAGAGAACGTAGAACCTCAGATTCATTTCGCACGACAAGACGAGATAGGGGTATACCTCTACCAAATCTAGATGGTCCGCGATATGAAGGATTCTTTCAAGAAAAATGGTTGGGTGGGGTGTTCACTCTGAGTTGAAAATATCAATAAAAATGGTAGTATAGTACTATACTTTTTGGCAAATATGAACACTATGAAATTTATTGCGTGACTTCTTCTTATCGGCCTCGGTATTGCTATCCTCCGATTTCGATTTCAGATCCACAACTTTGTAGGAGAGTGGGCTTGGGCCGAAGAATATATAGGTGGAACGGTGAATGCTATCACCTTGTTTGGAGCCATACTTATATTTATCGGAGTGGGATATCCATTTTGAGTATTTGAATTCTGACCACCGAGTATTAGGATCAGTAATGAGAAGATCTAATTAGGTCATTTTGATGAGTTTGGCTTCTATAAATTCACGGATATCAAATCGCAATCTTTCAACAAGCCGATCATAGATATAATAGTCTTCATCATTGGTATGGAGTACAAATGTATCTTTCACTGTTTCGTCTGTCAGCGACTCGGTTTTCAGAGACTCTATATTTATCTCCATCTGAAATAAGATATCAGTGATCTGTCTCAGTAGGCCTATCTTATCTTGGAAAACACACTCAATCTCGATCGTGACACCACGTCGTTCAAGAGTATTCCAGTAAGCTGGGATTCTTCGGTCAAGCTGTATACGATCTATATTCTCACAATCGAATTTATGGATAGTAACCACTCCCTGTCCGATATATCCGACGATACGATCACCTTCGATAGGATTGCAACATTGCGCAAATTTATATGGAACATTTCTTTCCTTTCCGATGATGACGGTACGTGTATCGGGGACTTCGGATTCTTTTTTTTGTTTTCACTTCTTTATTGTTTCTGTAGCTTTTATTTCTTCCCTCTTTTGACCAAATAGCTCTCGAATGACATCATCATGGATAGCTCGCATGATGGACGAAGGTTTGCGAGATAGATTTCCGATTTGAACGAGTGTATCTTCTCGTTGTTTGATATCGAGGATATGCCCATCAATATTTCTGAGAATACTCATTTCTTTATCTACACCTTGACCATAATTTTTTTCCAAGTAGGTATTGAGAATCGTACGTCATTTTTCAATGAGTAGATCTCGAGAGTCTCGATTGATAAATTGACGAATATACTCTCTGGCACGTGAAGTCTTAGCCGATGAAATCCAAGCAGGACTTGGCTTTCGATTCGGATCAGTAATTATCTGTACACTTTCACCATTTTTAAGTGAATAATCAAGAGGTACAACATGACCATTTACCTTCGAGATAGTCAGATGATTTCCAAGGCTCGAGTGTATACCATAAGCAAAATCTACAGGCGTAGCTCCTTTCGGGAGCGTGATGATATCACCTTTGGGTGTAAAGACAAATATCTGATCAGAAAATACATTCACCTTCATTTCATCCATAAATTCGCTTCCTTCTTCAACCGATTCGAGTATTCCTTTGATGGTTTTTACCCAGTAACTATCTTGGCTTATTTCTGACTTTCATTTCTCAGAGTACTCATAGTGTGCTGCCACTCATACTTCTGCTTGTCGATGCATAGAAACCGTTCGAATCTGTATCTCGGTAGGTTGTGATCGAAGTTCTGGGAACATACCGACGACCGTCGTATGAAGAGACTGGTATCCGTTTTCCTTCGGAAGTGCGATATAGTCCTTGAACCGTTTCGGCATAGGAGTAAATACATTGTGGAGTACTCCAAGTATTTCATAACAGTGTGGGATAGAATCAGTAATGATCCGAATAGCAAAAAGATCATAGATATCTCTCGTATGGGTGTAGAAAAACTCCTTTCTTTCAAGTTTCTTATAGATACTATAGGGGGCTTTGATTCGATACGATATTTCTAAAATAGGAACATCTTGTGGAATGGACTCTCGAATCATTTTCTTGGCTTTTTTTATGAAAAAGTCCTGTTCTTCTTTGAGTCATTCGAGCTCTTTTTTGATTTCAAGATAGTGTTCAAGATTGAGAATACGAAAACACTCAGTCTCGAGCATTTCCTTGAATTGAAAGATACCCAATCTATCTGCAATGGGGGCATAGATATTGAGGGTCTCGAGGGCAATACGATTTCTCTTCGTAACATCAGGATGGAAATCAAGGGTCTGCATATTATGAAGACGATCTGCGAGCTTGACCATAATCACTCGAAGATCATCTACCATAGCGAGGAGCATCTTCCTCAGGCTTCCGATAGTTCGCTCTTCTCCTCGATATCGGATCGCTGAAAGTTTCGAAAGTCACTCACAAATACTTGCTACATCATTTCCAAATGTTTCTTGAATCTCGTCTTTCGTGCGAAGTGTATCCTCGATCACATCATGAAGAATACATGACTGGATTGAAATAATATCTGGTTTCAGCAGGAGGAGTAACTTTACTGCCTCAAGAGGATGTGTAATATAGGGTTCCCCACTTTTTCTCAACTGGCCTTCATGCGCCTCACGCGCAAAAATGTAAGCCTTCCAAATACGTTCTTCTATATCTCCTCTCTCGGCTTTCATATAAGCAGAAACGATATCGATAATTTCCAAGACCAGTAAATCCGCCTTCCTATAGTCAGTTCTTTCAGGATGTAGAGGAGTATCCATAGACTAGATTATAACAGAAAGATGGAAAAATACTAGTAAAATACTTTTCTAATTCGGCTTTTATAATATGGAAATGATTCTTGAGATAGCATAGTTTTTCATTCGTACATACTCTACTATGATTTGGATTGAGCATCGGAAACTCGTTTATTTCCTGAGTATATATCCCACTTCTCACATGCGATCGATTATAAGATTTTGAATTTCTAGTGCTTCTTTATCCGTGATGGTGGCATCTTTATTAACAAGACGAAAACTAAATGTTACAGACTTTTTTCCCTCGCCTATCTTTTCGCTATCTCGAAAAGTCGAAACTACTCATACATCCATGATCCACGGATGAAAACTATCTATTTCACGTATAAGTGGACCTACTGGGGTTATCTCTTCTACGATAAAGTTAAGTTCTCTATCAATAGTCGGAAACTTTTGAATCTCACGAAAGAGGACTTCTTTCTCTTCTAAAAGGGAAAGTATTTTTCCATATCTGGCTTCAAAGTATAAAGTATCTGAAGGGAGTCCAAATTGATGTACAATTTCAGGATGAATACGACCAAATATAGCGATAGTTTCACCACCAATTTCATACCTGCCAGATACCCCAGGATGATACAGAGGAAGAGAGAAATCTCCTTGGTGAATAGGGGGTACATATCCGATCGTATCCAAAATATATCCTTCAATTGTAGATTTGAGCTTCTCTATATCAGAACCAACTACGACTCAGGCAAGTATTTTTTCTTGATGGTAGGGAGAATTCAGAGGTGAAGCTAAAACACTGGTGTATAAAGGAGTTGATTTATGGAAAATCCTACCAATCTCAAAAAGAGAGAATGATGTCTTATGTTTCAAGTTTTCGGCGGCGCTCAAGAATAATCTCGGGGCGAGAGAACGACGCATATGCGTATACTCTTCATTAAAGGCATTTTCTATTCGTATCGCATCATCCATATCAATGAAGCCTACCTTTTTATCGAGTGACTCGTTTGAAAATGAATAGTGGTACGTTTCATACCAACCTCGTTGAGAAAAATAAGCATTTGTGCGATTTCTGAAGTCTACTTCAGGATTTTTTTTACTAATACGAAAGTTAGCAGTAAGTGGAGTTTCCTCTACCATGTCATATCCGTATATCCTTCCGATTTCCTCGGCTATATCTTCCCAAATAGCGATATCTTTCGTCGATCGCCAAGAAGGAACTGTAATAGTATATGTATTATGCTCTCAGCTCCCCTCAGCTTTCTTTTCCTCAAATCGAAAACCCAATCGGTCAAGAATTCACTCCAATTTTTCAGCCGGAATCTGAGCACCGATTTTAGTATCTATCTGCTTTTGTGATACTTCTATAGTGATATGATTAATACGAGCAGAATTGGTATACTGAGAGGAGCCCGAAATCTGATATTTTTTTCATAAAAATTTCATATATTCGATGGCTCGAGTCAGTCATGAAGTCGCGAGAAGCGGATCGAGTGATTTCTCATATCGAGTTGAAGCATCAGTTCGAAGTCCAAGTCGTTGGGAAGTAAACCGAACGTTTGAAGCATCAAAACAAGCACTCTCCCAGTAGATATTCTTCGTCTCATTTGAAACTGCACTGCCCATACCTCCGATAATTCAAGCAATAGCAAGTACTTTCTCAGTATCTGCTATCACGATATCCTCCGATGTGAGAGTATATTCATTGCCATTGAGTGCAAGGAGCTTTTCTCCCTCTCTAGCCATACGCACGACTATATGACCATTTATTTTATCAGCATCAAAAGCATGCATCGGTTGACCAAGTTCGGTCATGATACAATTCGTAATATCAACTATGTCCATCTTCGGAACAAGTCCGGCACGATGCATCATCAGGGAAAGTCACCATGGAGTAGTACCGACATCGATACCTTCCATCCCGAGTAGATTATACGAAAGCACCCGATCAGTCAGAATCTGAGTTTCGAGGGATTCTTTTGAAAGGATTTCTAGAGAGGAGTAGGGTTGAAAAGAAGTTTCGAAAACCGTATGAAATTCTCGGGCATTTCCAACAACAGAAAACAGATCAGGACGATTGGTGATGAACTTATTATCGATCTCAAATACGGTATCGCGAAGTTTCGTTTTATATATAGAATTTCCTATTCCAGGAAGGGATATCTCAAGGTCATAGAATGATTTTCCCACCATACATTCTAGTATCTCCCGTTTCCATAAAGATTCGAGGATCATGATACCATCTGCCTCAGTACTTGAGAGTCCGAGCTCATCATCACTACAAATCATACCTCGACTCATCATCCCTGCCATCATGCGTTCTCCGATCGCAAAATCTCCAGGAAGTACGGCTCCAACCATCGCAACGGGAACGTAGAGTGCATCGATGATATTTGAAGCTCACGTAAGTATAGTGGTACTTCCATACTCTCCAAGATCGACTTCGACTATAGAGAGTTTTTTTGAATCAGGATGCTTCGTACAAGAATGCACCTTTCCAATAACTACTTTGTCGAGGTAGGAAATCTCAATCCCATCAATTTCTGCTGTATGAATAGAGTACTGATGTGCAAGATCTTTCGTCTCATGCTTTTCGAGAAGGGGAGAGACGTTCGAATAGAGAGATATCCAGGAAAGAGGGATTTTCATGAAAAATAAAAGACAATAATAAATAAGTATATTCTATAATCTCTAAGAATGTTCGCGATGTTTAACTAAAAAACTCGAAACTGTACTCAGAAAAGTATATAAAAAACCTTTGCAAAAGCAAAAGAAGAGAAAAATTTGGCTTTTCGGTCTATGAATGTTATAATATGAAAAATAATCTTTTTCTATGAAGTATCTCTATATCATCATTTCGTTTCTATTTTTTTGTATTTCTCAGTTTACTTATGCAACTACCTACACCGTAACAAGTAAAAGTGAAGTTCCCCAAGGTTGAAGTTGGAATACTACAGAAACTATATATTCTATCGGGAGTGATACCTATGCTCTTGTCCCGAGAAATTGATTAGGGGGAGGAGGAGGAGGAGGAGATTGACTCCCGAGCAATGCAACTTCTGCAGGTGGATGAGCCGAAAACCTTATCGATAATGGGGAAGGGGAGTGATTTTTCAAAAAACTAAGAGAGTGAAATGTTTGACTCGACGATATCCCAAAGATTATCGTCAATCTCATCGAATTCCTTCTCGGAATTGCAGGTGCGATCTCTGTTGTCGTGATCATCTACGGAGCCCTTCAGATGCAGCTCAACTCAGGTATTATGGGAAAGAGTGACGACAAGTGAAGGAAAATTATCATGGGAGGAATCGTCGGATTTATCCTTTCTATTTCCTCTTGGTTCATCATCACCAAGTTCGTAGAGATCATATCCAACGGTTAATAAAACACACAAAAGCGTAAGGAATCTTTATTGAGTATCCAGTGACATCAATTTCATATGCTTCTTGTCAAGAATATCACTGAAATCAGAGTCACTGCTGTAATATCCTTCAATTTCACCACTGTAAACCAACTCGCTGGATTTTTGAAACTTCTCATAACTGAAATCATATCAGTTGATCTTGTATAGATCAATCTGTTCATTCTCAGGAAAGCATAATTCAAAGAACCTGTAGCTGGTAGGATACAAGGAGTCTGGAATAGGAAACTCAGATAAGATTCTCCTGTATATTTACCCTTTGTGCATAATTTAATCAGATTTTTGCATGTTGAGAATCTGCTTCTCTCGCAAAGTTAAGAAATATTGCGTTTTGTCTTCAAGCTATTCTCTGAACATCTATAATATATCATCAAGTGAGTCTTGTAATTTGTTCTGCAGTTTCCCATACTCGCTTCATAATAGCACTTTCTGGTGAGCGTTCGATAGTTTTGTGTGCTATTTTATCCATATTAATTTTTAATTTTGAAAATTATTATGCAATATTTCTGAAAAAATCAAGTATGAATTTGAAAGAAGCTGTATTCTCATCTTGAAGCTAGTATTTTTGACTTGATAAGTCGAGAAGTATTTTTATACTCCTCACATGAATAATCTCAACCCAGCCCAACTCGAAGCCGTACTCCAGATCGATGGACCCCTCCTCATCAATGCGTGAGCGGGTTCTGGGAAAACCCATACCGTCACTGAACGTGTAGTACACATGATCCATGATCGAGGGATTGACCCGAGATCTATTCTCTGTGTCACCTTTACGAATAAAGCGGCCAGGGAAATGCGCGAACGTATCGCAAAGCGTCTTGGTCTCAATCCAGAAGGAGTCAACCCTCTGAGATCTCCACTCCTTCCGATGGTCGCGACCTTTCACTCGATGAGTTCGTTTTTTCTCAGGATGTTTATCGATAAACTCGGGTACGCAAAGGATTTTATCATCTATGACAGTGATGACTGTCTCCGAACCGTGAAGGCAATCATGCGAGAACTCTCGATCGACGAGAAGGAGAATAATCCCCGCTGAGTACAGGCGATGATCTCTCAGACAAAAGGGAAGGGGATGACACCAGAAGAGTTCTCACTCACGGTAGACAGCTACTTCGGGAGTGTTGTGCTTGACGTTTACAAACAGTATCAAGGGAGACTCAAAGCAGACAATGCACTCGACTTTGATGACCTTCTTCTCTTTATGCGACGGATTCTTGACTTTGAAGATGTGCGAGAATATTTCTATACGCGCTTTCACTACTTTATGGTCGATGAGTATCAGGATACCAACAGTCTCCAGTATGATACGATCCGAATCCTTGCCCAAAAAGAACGCAATCTCTGTGTCGTCGGGGATGATTGGCAAGGAATCTATAGCTGGCGTGGAGCCGATATTGAGAATATCCTTTCCTTCAAAAAAGATTATCCTGAAGCGAAAGTGATCAACCTCGAGCAAAACTATCGTTCGACCCAAAATATCATCCTCGCCGCCAATGAACTCATTAAGAAAAATAGTAAACAGATGAAGAAAAATCTCTTCACCGAAAATGAAATAGGGGAGAAGATAACCATCCTAGAGGGCATAGATGAGAAGCATGAAGCTGATATGATTACAAACGTCATCCGAAGTGCCAAAGAAAAAATAGAAGATGATGGAAGTGAGCATATAGATTTTTCGTACTCCCACTATGCAGTACTCTACAGAACCAACGGGCAATCTCGTCTCATCGAAGAATCCCTGATTCAAAAAAATATCCCGTATCGGGTTTTCTGAGGAATGAAGTTCTACGAGCGAAAGGAAGTCAAAGATATCCTCGCCTATATGCGACTCATCTATAATCCATCTGATACGATATCGCTCAGGCGTATTATCAATGTGCCAGGAAGAAAAATAGGAGAACGAACGCTTGAGCTCCTCATGGAACTCCTCGAAGCCGAACACCTCTCGATTTTCGATCTGGTCGATAACTATCACTTCCTCGACCGATTCACCCCACAAGCGCAGAAGGGGATCGTGAGTTTCCTTACCCTCTATGGAGGACTTCGAAAAGAATCGATAACATCAAGTATCGGAGAACTCATGGAAAAACTCATCAAGAGAGCGAACTACCTCGAATACCTGAAAGAAGAATACGGAGAAGACGAATTCGAGGATAAAATCGACAATGTAGAAGAGTTTATGAATATGGCGAGTCGATATGATGGGCTTCTCTATCCTGAAAATCTCTCACTTTTCCTTGAAGATATCGCCCTTATCACCGATCAGGACCGAGAGAAGGAGTGAGAACGTGAAATGGTGTCACTTATGACTGTCCACCTCGCGAAGGGACTCGAGTTCCCCCACGTCATCATCGCGGGAGCTGAAGAGGGAGTATTCCCTCACTCACGATCTCTGCTCGAAGCTGATGCTATCGAAGAAGAGCGTCGCCTGATGTATGTAGCAATCACTCGAGCGAAGAAAACCCTTCATATCTCACGAGCACAAGAGCGATACAATTTTGGAAATTATTCAGCGAATCCTAAGAGTCGATTCTTGAAAGAAATCCCTGAAGAATATCTCCATATCGAAACCAATCGTGGAAGTGCTCGAAGTATCTTCTGAAATGGAGGGGATGGATTTTCTTCTTTTGGGAGTATTCTGAGTGGAATGAGCCCTATCCAAGGCCTCCCCCCAATATACCAAAAAACAAATAAACCAAAAAATTCTGCCTCTGATTTCTCTCTCGGGGACCGTATCGAACACGCTCAGTATGGAATCGGAACGATCGTCGCTATCTCATGAGCCGTTGCGGATATCGCCTTCTCAGGAACGGGTATCAAGAAAATGAACGTAGAAATCGCCCCACTGAAGAAGATTTAAACTATAAAAGCATTCTTCCAGTATACGTAGCTAAAATAAATGAATTATTCGTCATTCTGAGGTACGAAGAATCCAGGCTTTCAATAGACTAAATTTTTTATAGCAATAGAGTGAAGTGAATAAAAATGAAAGGATTATTACTAAAATAAAGCTTATTTAACATTGGATAAAGCATAATACATGAAAAATCTTCCGCTTTAAGCGGGAAAGTTTTTAATACTTGTGCCAAAGATTGAATGGTAGTGATCAATGTAGATCTATCATCACGAGAATTCTATTTCTTCTTCAGTCTCTTCTATAGACTATCCACTCTAAAACTACATATTTTATCTACTATAATCTACCTACTAACTTCCTATCTTCTAGAATCTATCTGCTTCCTACTCTTCGACCACGCCCATCTTTCCTTCTCGGAAATCTTGGAAAGCCTGCATAATCTCAGCCTGCGTGTTCATAACAAAAGGTCCATATGCTGCAACGGCTTCATCAAGAGGTTTTCATGCCATAACAAGAATCTTCGCAAGAACTTCTGACTCCATTTCTACATCATTTCCATCCTGCGAAAGATAAATCATATCACCGTTCTCAAGAAGTTTTCCATTGATAGTAGCTTTTCACTCCGTCAGCATGATC
The DNA here is from genome assembly GCA_043769645.1 of Candidatus Altimarinota bacterium. GTDB lineage: Bacteria > Patescibacteriota > Gracilibacteria > BD1-5 > UBA2023 > JAYUDN01. The sequence goes on along the minus strand of JAYVJC010000021.1, from coordinate 12,786 downwards.
ATAGTATTATATCCTTCTGGAAATGAGAGAGATATATTTCCCAAGGAAATAAAACGAACATCGTAGAGCTCTACTGGTGAAAAGGTTTGGGCGACTCACTTCGTTGTATTGATTTCTCTTTTCGAATCCTTCATCCGTAATTCTCCAGCAATAACCCTTGCTCTTCCTCCCTCAAACTGAACTTCGGGAATGCTGTCTCGAGTGAGTGCCTGGTAGCGTGGGTAGGTCATTTTATCTTTTGCTGGGAGATTGACCCAGAGCTGTATAGCGTGCTGAGTACCTCCCATAGTGGTAAACGAATCTGTCATAAACTCATTATGAAGAAGTCCACTTCCAGCCGTCATCCACTGGACCTCATCATATCCGATAACTCCACCGTTTCCAGCGGTATCTCGGTGCTCGATCTCTCATGAGTACACAATGGTGACGGTTTCGAAGCCACGATGTGGATGAAAACCTACTCCGCGTTTTTCTCCTCAGGCCTCTATCTTCCATGGGGCATTATAATCGAGCATCAGGAATGGGCTCGTATCATTTGACATATCACGTCCGTATCCCGTGATATACTGAGAGACTCGGAATCCATTGCCTACCATATGGTGTTTTCGAGGATGTTCGAGTCGAATTATTTTTTTAAGCATTGTTGTCCATAAATATAATCTCAATATACATAAATATTTTCTTATTTCAATTAATTTTATAAAGTAATTTAGAATAAATTGTCTACTATACACTTAGAATAAGTGTTGACTTTTTAAATATATATCTATAATATAAATTATGACACTTATTATGAATTGAGTAGAAAATCTTACATTCCTTAAAACAGATATACCAAATATAGTTTCACCAAAAAAAGCTGTATTTGATACAACCGAGTCTATTCTTAGAGTTATTGATGAAAATATGTTAAATCAATATTTTTTAATACCTTGATTTAATATAAAGGCTGGAGTTGCATGAACTCTTTGTCGTAGTAAAATAGGGCGTCTCAAACTAGCACTCCGATGAATTACGAAACTATCAGAAATGGTCAAAATACGTGAAACAATTGATGCAATACTTTCTCCAATACCCGATATGGCAGAGGTTATGCAAAAAAAGGACTGTGGTAGTGATGATTCATTTTTATACAATAAATATATTGATATTTTTAATCCTCGTTTAGAGACTCTGCATTATAAAATTGGTACAATAATCGATGATGATATCTCAAGACTCAAGGTTCAAAGAAGATGATTACTAGAACGAGATTTCCTACTATGAAATATCTCACTCAAACGAAGGGCTCAATATAAACAATGTGTGGAATTAGAAAATAGAATCAAATCGTATATATCCCTCTCTGGAAGAATCACAAGACCCGAGAAAAATGCTAATAGATTCTGGACGAAGTTTGCAAAAATTGTACAAGAATATGAAAATCTTATAGAGTCTTTATCAGTCCTACCAGAGGAGTGAATAGATGCAATAGAGTGAATCCAAAAACTCGTAAGCTGACTGGTGGGAAAACAATATTTTAAAAATACGGCGAATGATGATAAGCTTTCAGGGTGAAATGATTTCGAAGAAAACCCACTTTGATATATACAAGAACAACCTGTTGATATCGGTGCAACTACTGGATCACCTTCAAAACTTGGAGATTCAATTGATAGCAACTTAGATACCATTCCGTCTACCATCCGACAAGATCAAGAGATAGACTTAAATACCACTTATGAAGAAATCCCTACTACTTCAGAAAAAGTTATTAGTCCTGCAGTACCTGTACCTAGTCAGCCTGTTAAAAGCCTTTCTTCCTTGGATGACTTTTTTCAAGGATCTTGTCTCGAGGATCACCTCTCAAATCTTGAAAATGGTCCTATTTTCATAGAGTCAGTACAGTTTGGAAAGCAACAAATCACGTCTCTAGAATTTGTTTCTTGAGGGAGATATAGGATGACGGTTAGGAATGATTCCCCTAGTTTTTCGTATTCCAAAAAATTCCTTGTATTACTTTCAGAACTAAAAGTAAACGATAGTAATTCTAAAATTCTCTGAGAGTGAGAAGGTAGAGAATATCAATACCATCCCCGTCCATTTACGATAACTGCTATCCGTTCTAAGAAAAAACAGGTAGATATAGATATTCCTATCGCTCCGCTGAGTTCCATTCCTTCTAGGGATGGGGAGGCCGCTGTTGTTTCTTCTCCTACTTGATCTTCTCCTGTCAAAGAGCCCGAAAGACCAAAAGGGTTTATTAATAGTATCAAAAGCATGGCAAGTAGGGCTTGATGATGGCTAAAGAGATTGAGATCATAGTTAGATAGAAATAACTCTCTAAAGCACAGTCCGCATAAAAATTTGCAAAAAAAGTTACTTTCTATAGAATCCGTCTCGCTTTCTGTAGATTTATATTTGTATTATAGCTAAATACTTAATCCTAAAAGCTCATATCTATTTTGGGGTATCGCCAAGCGGTAAGGCAGGGGACTCTGAATCCCCCATCCTAGGTTCGAATCCTAGTACCCCAGCCATACGGTATTATTCAAGCTTCTGATCTCTCTAAATAGCTCTCTTTCCTCTAGATAGAGAGCTTTTTCTTTATCAAAAGAAACTCTGAAGCAGATCAATTTTATAATACGTGCATATTCTATATAATTAGCTGAATTCCAGCTCTCAGAAAGGCTTGTAAAGAGTTTGAAGCATCTTTCCCCCTCTGCTCAAATGCCATCTCCTGAATGACTTATGTTTTGTAATTGTTCTGCTAGTCCGAAATACCTATCAGAAAGCTCATTCTTCATTAATTTATACTCCTCACTGTCTATCCTAAAAGCAATAGAGCTTTAAATCTTTAGAGTCCCTCGGGATATAAATATATTACACATCCTCCTTAACATCAAGTTTTGCTTGTCAACTCAGGACTTTAGCGAGTCATTCTGGTCAATAGGTTGCAAGTAATTGTGATTTTAATCTTTCTATGAGCCTATTTAGGCTTGCCTTCCCTAGTATCGCTCTCGCAATAGGATAGAGTGCTTCAACACCCTCAAGCTTCATGAGTTCATAATTGCACCCTGAATTCATGTCATTTACTTCGATTACTATAGGATTTTTATCGCGATCTAGGATAATATCAACTCATACCAAAACTTGAAAGTCAGGAACATCTTTTGGTCGTTTTGTCTTATTATCACAGTAAGTCACTATAGCTTCCGTGGCTCGAATAGCGGTGGCCTCGATTTTTTTTCTAAGTACTTCCTTTTCTTCAGTGAGTCAGCATTTTCTCATAACATTATCAAATGAATCATATGAGGCACTCAGAGAGATATTAACGGGCTTATCTACTTGATCAATCCTACAAACTATTCCAGATGAAATATAGTTTCAAGATGAAAGGTTCGAAGTATCGTAGGTTACAAGTACTCTCATGTTCCAGTCAGAATATTGAGATGGAAGGAGACGATATCAGCAGAGAAGTCTCATTTCTACATCGGGAGTAAGCTGATTTATAAGTCTATATGGCTCTATCTTATCTTGTATGAGCAAGATGCCTGATATATCACTTTCTTCAAACATACCCTTATTTGCTCAATTTTTCGCAAACTCTTCCCTTTGGTTTATAATAACACCATCTCATTGCTTTCCATCATGGGGCTTTGTTACGAATTTTTCTATTCAGTTGGATTCCAAAAACTGCATGACCCGAGCAAAAGTACTTTCGTGAATAGCTTGTGAAGCTGATCGAAATTCTTGAGGACTTTTACCTCAAAGTACTAAGTTTGGTACAGAGTAATATCTACTATGTTTGAGATGCATTTCTCGTGGCACTGGTACTCATGATCAGCGAAGTATCTTTCATGCCAGGAGTTTATTACTACTATATTTCGCGAATCCTCGGATATTTGTACCGATAATATCTTCACTATCTTTAAAGCTAAATATAGGTTTTCCTCTAGCTCGAATCAGAGTTAGTCCAGAAGGAGTAAGCAAATAAAACAATCATAGTTGCTCAAGTACGACTTGAAAATCACTATTTTCTGCTTTTACTACATCATAGCCCGCTTTAGCAATGCTCAGATCTTCTCCACTCAATGTAGGGAAATGGATAGTAGGAGTTGTATCCATATCGAATTCTGGCATCTGGGAAACCAATCATAGACTTTTTAACGCGTCATTTCGTTCAAACAAGTACTGACTTTCTGTTGCCATAAAAATTAAGTATAGTTATATATATAACTATATTAATAAATAAGTCAATAAAAGAATTGACAATATAAAACTTTGAATACTATCGAAATACGAAATGAAGAAGAAGGAATTATCAAAAGATTACTTGAAAATTCAAGCCGGAAAAAAAAGAAAAGTAACCTCATTAATCTATGGATATATCAGAGTAAGTTGGAAGAAATTTATAATCATATTAATTTTGCGACGCTATCAGGAACTTCAATTAGGCACGATTCTCTATTTGTCTCATATTTTTGTATTGCTTTCTCTCAAGGTAACCTTTTTAGTCCTCAGCGATTTCCTACTCATGTTAGTAACTGTTCAACTCATCCTTGTCATCTTGGAAGAATATCTGACTTAGCTCAAACTAATACCAAATCTCACTTATCTGAACGATTTCAAGATAGATATGCGGAAATGAGTTCAATAAAAAGGGAAATCATCATTCATTTATGTAATCCATCTTCTCATCAAAATGGGAGTAGTGATCAAATAAATTTACCATCAATAGAAAATGCATTCTCAGTCGAATCTGTGATTACTCAATCTTTATCAATTAATTTTCATGTTTTTAAAATTTTATCGTTACCTTGATGTGCCATTAATACTTTTCCAAGTGGTATATCCGATGTAGAAAAATCTGCAATTAATATTCTTTTATCTTGCAGAGGTAAGGTATAGCCAATAGGATTTGTTCAAAAGATATTCGGAACTTTATTGGCGTCAGATACAAGTCTTGGTGTTGTTCAAAATACAAGACCTATTAATCTATGCTCGTAAAACTTTTTTAGATATCGTAGTAAAATTGAGGAAGGAAAAGCAGATTTCAGTACAGAAATCACAAATTTGCAATCTTCTCAATCAAGTAGCCTTATCATGTCTTCTACTACTTGATCACAAGAGAGATACCCATTTTGGTTTGTACTATCAATTAAGTTTACTGAATTTGGATTCAACTGAAAATTTTGAGGAGAAAGATAAGAATCTGGGATTTTATTTGATAGAATCCATGGCACACGTACAAGACCGTGTGTAGATCTTCAAAAAAGCTCAGCCTCAATTAAATTATCAGTCATTCACCCTGCGGTATCCTCTGTGTATCAATTTGATTTAAAGTAGTCCTGTACTAGAGTATTTACATGATCAATACTTACTTTCATAATAAATAGTTATGTTGATTGATGACTTCAAGTTGTAGATAATGCTTTTTGAAAGTTTAAAATCCATTCTTTCAGTATGGGGGAGAGGTTCTGAGCCTGTTCTAATCCAATAGTTCTATCTACTATAATCGGTGCCTTCACTCAAAACAAATTAGCTCAAGTGAAGTTTGTTTTCGTTAGACCTGCCATAAATAATTGTGCATTTTCAAAATTGGCATCAGTAAAGTTTGATTGATTTAGTCTTCAATAAGTAAGGTTTGCTCGAGTAAAGTTTGCCCCAATCGCCATAGATGCAATATAAGCTTGGACTAATAATGCATCAGTAAAGTCAGTATCAGATAAGTCCATATTTTCTACATGATCGCCCGTAAAAAAAGATCTATATAAGTATGCTCATCGAAAATTAGAACCTGAAAGGTCAGAATTTCTTACGTTTAATCATCTCATTCTTACTGCTGGTCGAGTTCAGTCTTCTGATTCAGAGAAATTTGAGTTACTAAGATTTGAGTGAAGTACTCTTAAATCCTCTCCCAAAACTCAGTGAAATAGTGATCAATGTAAATTTGTTCATTTCTTAATTTCTCAAGAAGAAAGATCCGATCCTGAAAAGTTTACTCTTGTTCATCTTCATTTGCTTATTTTTATTCATTTAAGATCCGAATCTTGAAAGGAGGCGGATCACAGTTCTACATCATTCAATTCAAGATCAGGAAGAGTACTATTATCAAATTTACCGTTTACTAAGGAAATTTTTTTAAATGAAGCATTTTCACCATGAGAAGCTGAAAAATCAGATCAATCCATAATTCATCCTGTAAATTGAGAAAAACTCAAATCAGTTCACCTTAAGTCAGCCTTCTTGAATTTATTATTTGAGTAAAATAGTGTTCACCCAATCATTCCTGCAAACAATGTTCCTACGCCCGTACATTCAACAAATGTACATTCATAAACATTTGATCATGCAAATTTAGTACCTGATAAATTACACTGATAAAATCAGGATCATGAGATATTCGATCACCTAAAAGATGCGTTTTCGAATGAACATCAATGAAAGAATGATCATGTCATATCTATTGATCATTCTATGATTGCATCTTGTAATTTTGCTATTGAAAAAAAGGCTGAATGGGCATAAATGTCTTTAAGTTTTGCTCATTTTAATGAAGTTCTCTCCGTTGATGGACACACAAAGGAAGCTCATTCAAAATTGCATCAATCAAATTTTCCACTCGCTATAACTGCTCTATTGAAATTTGATCATGAAAGATCAAATCAACTACAATCGACTCCTGTAAGATCACGATCTGAAAAATCATATCATTTTCTAAATTTTTGCTTTATCCAAGCGAGTAGCTTTGCATTAGTTAATATAGATAAATCACGATTTATGATCTTGGTAATCCTTAAAAATGCATTAAAAATAATATCACTTCTTAATGTTAATCCATCAATACTCCGAATTCAAAGAATTCAAACAATATCGTCATCCGTAGCGTTATCTAGTTCAGTTTTAGCTGAAGAAAGTGGGATTTTTTTCGATGAAAGATATCTCTCAAAGTCAGATATATCACCTCAAAGAATGGTAAATTTATACTTTCATCATTTTAGTTTATTAACAGCCTGATCTCTCATGGAAATATTTCAATTTAACCCAGCATCAACTATCCTATAACCTATGCTTACAGACCTATCAATTTTCTCTGATGAAGAATACTGTAGCATTCTTGTAATATAGTCTAAATCTGTTGGAACTTTTCAGCCTAAAAATCTAAGATCTCAGTAATTTAGAAATATAACTTCAACCTCATTATCGTCTAATATGATGGGAGTTGTATAAGCTGCGCTTGAAAAATCAGCAAGACATTTTTTTCATGTTTCATCTTGAATTATAGATTGTCTTTGAACCTCTATTCATTCTAGATATCTCTCTATATAATCAGCAGCTCTAAATGATACTGTATCATGAGTATTTCCAGGCAAAATAATTCAACTACTATTCATTACTAACATTTCTGTACTCACAATTTTCCAACCATTTAACAATGCTGCACTAATAAGCGCCGTCTTTCATGATCAAGATTCTCAAATTCATATAATAATTTTTCAAGTATCTGGATTAAATATAGCACATGCATGCATTGCTATACAACCATTCTTCTCCAATAAATGATGAATTGTTTTGCTTACGACTCATTTGTTTCAAGCAATTCCAAACTGAGCATTCATCTTAGCATCGTCTTGAAAAGATAAGTCTCAACTTACGATTAATTTACCATTCTGAAAAGATGCTGAAGGGATTTCAGAAGATCGTTGTATTTCAAGACTCATTCTATCTTTTATGGCATCATGGTTATATCACCAGTTTGTATGTAAACTATGAGCAGATGGTATATTTAAGTCTTTGACCGTATGAGTATCTGATAATGAAATATCCACTTCAATACCTCAAATATTTAATATATTTTTCATATAAAATTGTTTTAGAATCTACGTGAGATATACGCTTTTGTTTTTGTATTTAGTCACGTTATAGGACAAATACTGTCAGTATCATCTTCTATAAAACCAAGAACTTCTCATGATGTAAGACTTCTTTCAAGGGCAATGACATTAGCGTCTGATTTATATAATGGAGTAAGGACAATCTTTCAGCTTCAAACTAATTCATTAACCTTATCTGCATCAAAAACATGAATTTTTACGATTTCATCTTCTTTGTTATCTCTTTTTGATTTTAAAAGATTTTCCCGTGTTTTTCATGCTACATGCATGAGATTTCATACTCATTCAGCTTCTAATCATTCAAATCTTTCCTGGGTATCCGTCATCAAAATGTTCATTTTACCTCAGCTAATACGTCAAATAAGAGGAATTCATTGTAAAAATACTTTATCAAAAATTTTTTTTACATGTGCTCTATTTTTAGAGTAAAAAATCTTTACTCAAGGCATAGTACTAAATCATTCTGGAATTTCTCCGCTCACAGTATCTATAATAATAGCTAGATGATAGGGGAGTAATTCAAGTGGAAGCAAAAATCTATCATCACTAAATCCATTAACAATAGTTCAAAGCAATAAGTTATCTGAAAATCCAAAATGCAATACACTAGGAGTATGCGCCTTCTTACGTCAATCTTGTAGAGATCGATACCTTAGTTTAAATGGTCATGAAAATATATCGTCATGAAAATATATCATTCATGCAATCTGGGTTTTTCAAAAAGGCGTAATAATATCAGTACAAACTGTTTTCTTTGAGATTGGATTATTTGTTGCCAAGGGTCTATCAGATGTTACAGCTGGTACTATCAATTTTTTACGTACTAGTATATCTATTATTTCTTGTACTCTGGCTATTTCCTCATCAATACTTGTTGGATTTGCAAAAATTCAGTGTGCTTCAACAAACGAACGCCTTTCTCATAGATTAAAAGGAAATTGTACTTTCTTTGGCTTTCTATATACGCTTCAAGTATGGTACAATCTAATAGGGAGATCAGCCTCAAATTGGACTCGTTTTTGTAACATTCTTGTTATAGGTATCTCGTGTGTTGGAGCAAGAGTGATTCTTTCTTGATCCTCTTTATGTCATGTATAAAGAACCTTTCATGAAATATCCATTACTTGATTATTCATGATTTCCATATCAGTTTGAGATATTAAATCTGAAAAATTCCATTCATCATATCATATTCATTCCATAAGAGATTTTATCAATCCAATATATTTATTACGGAGTTGCCATCAAAAAGGCAAATATGTATGACTTCACGCTATATCATAAGTATCAATTAGAATATCAGCTTTATCAAATGCAGTCCTTAAATCATTGGCAGCCATAAAGTGAATTAGTTATATATGAACGAAAAGTATCAATCAAAGTCTGTTTAATTAAAATAAAATAATTCCTAATACAAGACCTATTAATCCTTTTTTCATATTCGAATCAGATTATATAATTTATATTCAAATATATAGTTTAGTCAATATCTTAATTAAATGAATGCTCGCCTCAATTCGACAAGTAAAATACATTTATACTGTAAATCTACATCTGCATCATAAATTCGGAAAACAAGACAGTCACAGTGAACAGATAGATATAATGAGTTAACCCTGGGTATAAATTATTATAAACTTTAGATTTCTAGGAATTATCTCAATTCTACTCTAGAAGGAACTAGAAAGGCAGGACAAGTAAGAAGAATCCGGTATAGAGTTCGAATCCGGTCATCGGTTCGAAGTTCTGACGGGCTGGGCAGCCATATACTTTCACCAAAAATCTATCTACACTTTTAGATGGATTTTTAAGAGAAAAAAACTGGTTGTAGCTAGAGGAAGAATCCAAATAGTCGCGAGTGGTACGAGTATATGAGAACTAGCTTAGGTATAACTTCGAGAAAGAAAGACAAAAATATAAATTTGCTATGGTTCTCATTCAACCATCTGAAAAATACTCAGTAATCAATAAAAAAAGATCTGAACGAATCCTCACCGTTTTGAATGAGGATTCTTTGCTTTATACTGGATTTTGCATACACTAAAAAGCTATATACATTTCATGAAATCTCTTTTCGCTCTCATCCTTGTCTTTTTCACGACTCTCCCAAACTGTGGGATGATTTTTGCAGGGAATATGAAAGAGATGATGCCAAGTGGAGATGATATGGAGATGTGAGAGATGGTGAGTATAAGCCCGATAGATCATCCGGATGAATCCTTACAGAATACTCTCTACAACTGTTGTTCAGATACGACTCATTCGCTTACGAGACATACAAACCTCACCAATCCTCATAAAAATGTCGTATGCGTAACTCGTATGAGGACTATAGATTATTCAGAAGCGTTTATTCCAAGAAGAAGTTTTAGTATACTCTATCGACAGAATGCTCCTCCAGATCCTCATGAATATATTTCCCTTATAGGGGGTTCCGTCAAATACCTGAGCTAGACTTTTCCATCCACTTTTATATGGACTCTTTTTTGAGTTCCGATTTTCAGAAGTGGATTTTGCGTACTATATACTTTCTAAAAATCACACTATGAATACATCTCAAACCTATGGGCTGAAAGGGATGCACTGCGCCTCCTGTGCGAAAATCATCGAACGGACACTCCGTAAGATGGATGGAGTGGAGGAGGTTTCAGTCAATTATGGAACTGAATCCGCAAAAATTACTTTCGATGCATCCAAAGTCAATCCAGATTCTCTTTCCAAAAAAGTTGAGCCACTTTGATACTTATTTATTCTCCCCACGGCAGCATCTATGAATATGACGAGTGATGAACATAGTGCTCATACCTGACTTGGAGTCTCCAAAATAGAAAAACTCAAAGAAATAGATGACATGAAATCAAAGGTCTACTCAGCTCTACCACTCGCTATTTTCTGTATTTTTGTCATGTGATGGGATATACTTACCGGGTTCGGATATGTGGCAAAGATCCCATATATCTGGTATGAGTTTTTCCACCACCTCCTTCCGATATTTGCTACCTATGTCCTCTTTGTTGTAGGAAAACCATATCTCCTCGGGGTATACAGATTTCTTAAATATGGCAAAGCGAATATGGATACTCTTATCGGACTCGGAACCTCGGTTGCTTTTATTTATAGTTTTATAGTAACCGCTTTTGAGGAGACACTCGCCCCATATATCAATGTCGGACATAACTATTATGATGTTACCATCGTTGTCATCACATTCATAACTCTTGGAAAATACCTTGAAGCAACATCGAAGCTCAAAACAGGCGATGCTATCGAAAAGCTCCTTTCACTTTGAGCTAAGACGGCACTTGTTATCCGTAGTGGAGTGGAGCAAGAAGTCTCCATCGAATCAGTCGTCATAGGAGACCTTGTCATCGTGAAACCAGGAAGTAAAATCCCTGTAGATGGAGAAATCACAGAAGGATCCTCGTATATCGACGAATCTATGATTACGGGAGAACCCATGCCGGCTGAGAAGACTATCGCTTCAAAGGTTGTTGCATGAACAATGAACACTACTGGATCCTTCACCTTTCGAGCTACGAAGGTAGGGTCAGAGACGCTCCTCGCAGGGATTATCAAGATGGTTGGAGAAGCTCAGGGAAGTAAGGCACCGATACAAGGTCTCGCAGATTCAATATCTGCTGTATTTGTTCCCGTGGTACTCGTATTCGCTTTTTTAGCTCTTGGAATTTGGCTCATGGTCGGGAGTCGATATATCGGATTTTCTCAAGCTCTTTCACTCGGACTCACATCATTTGTGGGGATTCTCGTAATCGCTTGTCCATGCGCACTCGGACTCGCAACCCCTACTGCTATCATCGTCGGAGTTGGGAAAGGAGCGAGTGAAGGTATTCTCATCAAGGATGCCTCAACTCTTGAAAAACTCCATAGGGTGAATATCATCGTCATGGATAAGACAGGTACTATTACGAAATGAAAGCCCGAACTCGTAAATATCATAAATCAGTCTGGCATGAGCGATAAAGAGATCATCGCTCTCGTTGCATCACTCGAAAGTAAATCAGAGCATCCGATTGCTCAGGCACTTATCAGTGCTTCAAGAGATAAAAAAGTCACTTTGCAAACAGTCAATGGTTTTGAAAGTATCCAAGGGAAATGACTCAAAGGAACTATCTGAGGAATCGAATATTTCGTAGGAAATACAAAACTTCTTGAAGATCTCAAGCTCTCTTATGATATCACTGAGATTACCAAAGAAACGAAACAAGGAAAAACCCCTGTCATACTTGCCACGAAAGAAAAAGTCCTCTGAGTATGTCTCGTCGCAGACGCTCTGAAATCAGAATCCGCAGATGTAATACAAGAACTCCATAAACTCGGGATCAAGGCTATCATGCTCACCGGAGATGATAAAAATACTGCAAAATATATCGCAGATCAAGTAGGTATCGACGAAGTAATTGCTGAAGTCTTACCAGAAGACAAGCTGAATATAGTAAGACAGTTCCAAAAAGACGGGAACATAGTCGCTATGACAGGCGATGGAGTCAATGATGCACCAGCACTGGCTCAGGCAGATGTTGGTATCGCTATGGGGACAGGAACTGATGTAGCCATCGAATCTGCTGGGATCACCCTACTCGGTGGAAATATATCCAAACTCGTGAAGGCAATCAGACTCTCTCGTATGACGATGGCAGGAATCAGGCAAAATCTCTTCTGGGCATTCATCTATAATCTCATCGGAATTCCACTGGCAGCATGAATATTTTATCCGCTATTTTGATGGACACTCTCACCTGTATTTGCTGGACTCGCCATGGCATTTTCCAGTGTATCAGTAGTATCGAACTCTCTCCGACTCAAAGCTAAAAAACTCTAAATCTCATAACTCAACACTCTATGAAAAACTACACTTTCCATGTTTCAGGTACACATTGTAATGCCTGTA
>JAYVJC010000020.1:0-23731 GCA_043769645.1 Candidatus Altimarinota bacterium | reverse complement strand
GCTACGAATACTGGTATGTATGTTATCTCTCGATAATTTCACTACTCTATTGAAAACTCTCACTTTGGTGAGAGTTTTTTTTTGGATTTCTCAAACTTTCCAATATACTCAATGATATAATTTATAGTATCTTATTTGATACTTTCTCTCCTGCCAATGAAGTCAAATCGTGGTTTCACTCTCTTAGAACTTATGATCGTTATCGCCATCATAGGGATTCTTGCTGGCGCTTTTTTTCCACTGATTACGGGATACTTTTGACGGAGTCGAGATACTGCAAGAATCACGAATATCTGACAGATTTCCACAGCGTTATCGAACTATTTTACTGATCGTGGGATCTACCCTGATACCGTCGCATGATGATGTGTAAACTCATGAGAGCTCATTGACTATATGAATGCTGTACCGACTGACCCAGCTATCATTCGAAGGACTTCTGTATGTACGATTCCTGGGCAATATGCCTACGCGACTGGATTCACCGCAGCAAACACGTTTGCTTACGCACTCCAAGCAAAGCTTGAATCAGAACCCGGATGGGTTGGAGCATTTTCCTCGAATTACTTCACAGGAGCAAAATACAACTACTATGTAGCGAGTAAAAAGTGAGACGTTTCTCCAGGTTCAAACTCATACTTTGTAATAGCCCGATAAATATAATAGGAAAAAATTTTGACAAAAAGTGCTATGCTTATATACTCTTGCCACACTCTTCGGAGAGATGGCAGAGTGGTTGAATGCAACAGTCTTGAAAACTGTCGTGCCGCAAGGTACCCAGGGTTCGAATCCCTGTCTCTCCGCCAGGTAAAACTCTATAGACTCATTCTTATTGGATGAGTTTTTTTATACTTGAAAAAGGGATGAGAATTTGAGTCGTGAGAAGTGATAAAAAAGTCTTTATTTGTCATTCCGACCGAAACGAACGAAGGAAGTATAAAGTGAAGTGGAGGAACCCCTATACTATATCGCATATTATACTGGAAACTGAAGGGATCCCTCGAGTACCTCGGGATGACAGTCAAAGGAAGCGGTAAAAACAGTAGAAGAGTAGAAAGGTAGCAACAAATAAGCTAAAAGAGGAAAGGGCTGATTTGTCATTCCGACCGAAATGAAACAAAGTGAAATGAAATCTTTCTCTCTATGATTATGGAGGTTCTAATTGACTCAAGATGATACTACTCTACGAGTACTTAAAAAAATATCCCTATAACATAAAGAGTATAGGGATGTTTATATTTTGTATCGAAATTCTTCCTGAGGAGGCATATAAAGTCCTACTTTCTCTGAACCATCTTATAGAACTCAAGCATGTCACCTTCGAGTATTTGCACATCTCACTTGTAGTTAATACCACATTCATTTGGAGCTTCGATTTCGATGACATCGAGGACTCCGCTTTTCAGATTCATGATTTCTCCAGAACCGACTTTTTTCCCATCTCGTATGACACGTATTTTTGCACGATTTTCTACCTTCCCCGATTCGATACCGAGTCCTATGATCATCATAGAGTTATTTTTTCCCGTAAAAAATATCGCCTTTACCTTCGCAATACCGAGGTCAACATCATCATATCGAACATCTATCATACCCGTGATAATCGCTTCCACTTTTTCGAGGATATGATAGATGACTTTTTTATCGATAAACTCGATTTTTGAGTTGTTGAGAGTTTGACGTGCACTTGGCACCAGTCCGACGTTGTACGCGATGAGAAGGGCTTGAGAAGTTCCCGCCATCATGACGTCAGACTCATTGATATCTCCTGCGGCGGCATGGATAAATACGACTTGTGTTTCTGGAGTAGAGAGCTTCAGTAAAGCTGATTTGAGAGCTTCGAGGGATCAATTGGAGTCACACTTGAGAACAATCTTAAGCTGCTTAAGGGAACCTGACTTCAGTCGAGTCATGAGCATAGAAAGAGAAGCACCTTCGAAGGCATGTATTGATTTTTTATTTTTCGCGAGGACAAATTCCTTCGCACGTATGGCGGCTATTATCGGTGTCGAAACTACCTGGAGGATATCCCCCCCTTGCACTACTTCGGAGAGTCCAGTAATCTGAACCGGTACTCCTGGACCAGCTTCATCCGTATTTTTTCACTTATAGTCTTTGAGCGTTCGCACCTTTCCGAAGGCTCATCCACAGACAATATTTTCCCCCTTTCGAAGGGTTCCCGTATTGATGAGAATCGTTGCTACCGAACCAAGTTTCTGGTCGAGATGAGCCTCGATCACCGTCGCAATAGCAAGTCGATCCGGATTTGCCTTGAGTTCCATCATTTCTGCCTGGAGGATAATCATCTCAAGAAGTGAATCCATACCGAGTCCTGTATGCGCAGAAACAGGAACGAGCATCACAGTCCCTCCCCACTCTTCTGGCTGCAGCCCATGCTCTGCCATCTGTCCGCGTATGAGATCAAGGTTTGCCCCTGGTTTATCCATCTTATTCGCCGCTACGATGATCGGAACTCAAGCCTCTTTTGCATGATTGATAGACTCAATCGTCTGTGGCTTCATCCCCTCATCAGCTGCGATCACTATAACGGCGATATCGGTGAGTTTCGCTCCACGTGCTCGCATAATCGTAAAAGCCTCATGTCCAGGAGTATCGAGAAATGTGATTTTTTTACCATTTTTTTCTACCTGATAGGCTCAGATTTTCTGGGTAATACCTCCCGCTTCTCCTGATACAACTGAAGACTTTCGTATAAAGTCGAGGATAGAAGTCTTCCCATGATCGACGTGTCCCATGATCGAAATAATCGGACTACGTGAAAGAAGTAGAGAAGAATCATCTTCTCTAATAAGTTCTTGTATATTACCATCGAGAAGGTCTGCCACAGAGACTTCTTCAGAAATCTCTTTTATAATGGTGATCCCAAAGCTTTCTCCGATGAGATAGCAAGTATCATAATCCACTTGTGCATTGAGCGATACGAGCATCCCATTCTTCATCATTTCGGCAAGGATTTTTGGAATAGCAACTCCGATCTTATCTGAGAACTCCTTGACTGATATAAAGTCAGAAATTGCTACCTCTTGACCCGTTCGATCGACGAGGATCTGCTTGATATCATCGATAGATTTCTGTTGTTTCTTAGAAATCTTGTGCCCGCGACGAAATGATCCATCATCAGTCGATCATCAGATCGTTTTCACTCATTTTTTTCCTCCATCTGCAGTATAGTCTTTGCTGTTTCTATCTTTCTTTGATTTTTTCGCCGTTCCATCCTTGGTCGGAGTAGCAAAACCAATGGTTCGTTGAAACATAGGCTTTACATCATCTCGGATTCGACCTTCTTTCGAAGGAGAACGAGAAGGAGATAAGTTGGATCCAGATGGAGTAGAGTTTGTGCTACTCTGGGGACGATGGAGGGGATTATTAAATCTTGATTGATTGGAGGATCTACGAGGAACCTCATCGGGAAGCTTCATAACCGGACGATTTTCAAGTACCTTCACTCCACTATCAATCTTTTTAAATGATATACTTGGTTTTCTAGAGTCCTCTTTTTTGTCAGAGTCAGCCCCATTTTTTCATAGAACCGAACGCATCAATCCATCTCCAGCATGTTCCCGTTCAACGAGTCTGGCAGTTGATTTTACTTCAGTAATAGATTCTGATGCAAGAGTTCATTCCTCTGTATCAGCTTTTTTTTTGATTTTTAGTTTGAGGGGCTTTTTATCAGTCCTATCTTGGGCAGAACCAGGTGAAGTCACCTGGGAATAGTAATCATCTTGTGTAGAAACAGTAACTGGAGACATCGAGTATTTGGCTAGTAGATACGAGACTTTTTAAACCTTTTCTCATAAGCAAAAAGTTTCTAAAAAATCTCAAAATAGAGTCCTACTGGACTCACACAAAAAGATAGTATGAAGAAAGTATAAAATGTCAAAAAACAATGCGACTAAAAACTCGATGTAAAAATATTATGAATATATACTATATATTGTAAATATAAAATGAACGGCCATTTGAACATAATCTTTCCTTTTAAAAAAAAATGCCTAGAATCAAGCTATTATTTTTAATATCGTTTTTATGAGTCGAAATATTAGAGGGTTTACTCTCGTTGAACTTATGGTGGTGATTGCGATCATCGGTATTCTTGCAGCTGCCCTCTTCCCCATGATGACCGGCTACATGGCAAGATCTCGAGATACTGGGCGTATAGCTCATTTATGACAATTATCTCTAGCAATTTCGAATTATTTTACAGATAGAAACATTTATCCAACTTCGCTTGTTTCGGCGCCACTTTGTACAAATATTCCGGGACTTACCTCATACATGGCGGCTCTCCCAACAGACCCGAGTAATATTACTACTCCACCCTGTTCAGGCTGACTGACTGCGAGCGGATACTACGCATACACTACAGGTTCAAGTCTAAACGGGACAGGAGGATCATTTGTCCTTGCGGCTACTATGGAAGTAGATGGAAATGTCAACTTTACTGGTACGATCATTTCCGGATTTAGTGGATCTACTTTTTTGAAGTATGCTTCTGCAGCTAAACTTTGAGGAGCATATACTGGATTTTACGTAGTGGCTCGTTAACCTACATTCTCGTCAAAAAAATCCTCAATCAAATTGAGGATTTTTTTGACGTATGGGGAAGATTATTTTGCTCGTTCGAGATAATCTCAGGTTTCAGTGTTGATATTTATCTTCTCTCCTTCTTCTACGAAGCCTGGTACTCGTATCTCAAGTCCTGTTTCGAGAGTAACAAGCTTATCTGTTTTTCCATCTGCTGTATTCCCTTTTACTGCAGGTTCTGCCTCTGTGACCAGAAGGGTCACTTTAAGCGGAAGGGTAATCCCGATGAATCTTCCCTCAAAGCTCTGAAGATCCACCATAAGCCCTTCTGTGAGGTAGTATCTCATATCTCCGATATCTTCTTCCGAAAGTTCGACGGTTTCATAAGAATCTTGATTCATGAACGCGTAGGTACCTCACGCTTCATAGAGAAACTCAGCTTTAGAACGATCAAGCGTCACATCTTCGAGTTTTTCTTCACTATCCATGACTCGATCTGAAGTATTTCCCTGTATGAGATTTTTGAGTCGCATAGCGACATTGGTCGCTCATCGACCCCCTCGTTTCATCTCATGTTTTACCACGATAAATAATTCTCCATCGACTCGGAGGACAGTTCCAGAACGGGCTTGTAAAGCAGTTTTCATAAAGTATAAACTATAAAATAGTACGCACACTATATAGAGAATTTCAGAAAAAGCAAAATAGGTTCCACAAAATTTGCATTTTTTTCGCTGATTCCTATAATCTCGTCGGTTCGGGAGTCACAGTGCATAACAGTAGATAGACTCAAAGATAAAAGGCAATCAGTCTATCCGAAGAAAAATCATGGTGGGTTACTCAAGTGGCTGAAGAGGCGGGTTTGCTAAACCTGTAGGGTGCCGCAAGGTGCCGCGAGGGTTCGAATCCCTCATCCACCGCCATTTTTAGAGTTCAATACGGTTGATATGGGATGAGAATCTGAGTCCCGAGAAGTGACTAAGATCACTTCGAAGGTGAGAGAGCCGAGCGCGGCGGAAAGCGCTCGAATCACTCATAACCGCGATTTTTAGAGTTCAATACGGTTGATATGGGATGAGAATCTGGGTCCCAAGAAGTGACCTGAGTCACTTCGAAGACGAAGAGAGGCGGATCGCGGCCGGAGGAGCGATCGAATCCCTCATCCACCGCCATATAGAGATACAAGCGAAAAAATAAAAAATAAAAGTTAGAATATTTTTAATTATTAGTTATTATTTATTATCCATTTTTGGGCCTATAGCTCAGTGGTTAGAGCAGTCGGCTCATAACCGATTGGTCCCTGGTTCAATCCCAGGTGGGCCCACCATTCGTTTCTTAAAAAAACCAGAATTGAATTCTGGTTTTTTTGTATTTATATGTTCTAAAAATCTTTTGATTTTATATCATCTTTTCCTATAGTAATAAGGCATTTAATTTTTAATATATTTATCTATGCGCCTTATTGTTCCCGTTATCCTTGCACTAAGCATTCTTGCTTCATGTTCCTCTACTCCAGTTACTCCAACTCCAGTAACGAATACAACTTCTTCGAGTACAACTACAACTTCGAGCACAACTACTACAGAAGTAACACCTGTAACTATGGATGCTTCTGGCGTAGTAACACCGATGCCTCCTGAACCAACTCCTGCGCCAGCTCCTGCGCCAGCTCCTGCGATGATGGAAGCTTCTGGTTCAGAAAATCCAGCTCCTACTCCTGCACCAGCTCCCGCTCCTGCACCAGCGATGATGGAAGCTTCTGGTTCTGTCACTACTGGCACAAAACCAACTCCTACTCCAGCACCGGCACCTGCTCCAGCTCCAGCTCCAGCTCCAGCTCCTGCACCATAATCAATTATATGATTTATAAAATACCGTGATCTACTCACGGTATTTTATTGTTTATACTTTTACGAGTACTCGCTGTAACTCCTCAAACTGTTCGATCTCTCGATCGAGTCGAGCCATCTGAAGTTCAGAAACTTGAGAGAGTTCTGGAGTTCAGTAAATATTGTTCTCTATTTCTACTTCTGCTTTTTTCAAAGTTTGCTGCTTTTCGATGAGGCGAATTTGGAGGTCAGAGCGGAGATCAGTGAGGATGAGAAGAAGGTATTGCAGTAAATTATCGAAATAGTTAATTCTCAATCTTGTTTTTTCAAAAAGTCTCTTTTGTTTAAGAGCCTTTTCAATAATCGGTTGTATATATAACGATTTCTCCAGTATGACTTCGATATTGTCTTTAGTATGTAATTCAGAGAAAAATAATTTATGGATAGTTTTTCTCTTTCTGAACTCGTTAATCTCCTTTATATAGGTATAGACCATAAACACCATCATTCATGCAAGAGCTGATCATAAAATATATCCGCCGAGGCCCACGATATAGGTTCAAAGGAGAAGAAAAATGAACATCGGAAAACCCCCGAAGATGAGTGCTTTTTTCAATTCTCTTACGCGATTTCATTCATAGTTTTCAATTCTTTTCTGGAGGATGCGTAATGTATCTGAAGGAGGTATCATATTCGAAATTAAGAAATTCTCCAAATCTACATTTTCACAAGCACTCGCTGTAACTCCTCGAATTGTTCAATCTGTCGATCGAGACGGGCCTTTTGGAGTTCTGACACTTGATTCAGTTCTGTAGTTCACTGGATATTTTTCTCGACTTCAGCCTTTGCTCACTCTAGGGATTTTTGTTGTTCTGTAAGGCGAGTCTGGAGATCAGAACGGAGATGGATCAAGTGCTTCAAACTAAAAGCTGATACAAGTGTAAGTAATAGTTCATATAACTCTTCTACTCTTTTCGAATAAAATAATTTTATAAACTTTTTTCGAAATTGAATATCGATGATAGCAATATGAATCAGTTCCAATCGCTTCAAGATGATTTCTATTGAATCAGATTTTGTGGGTAAAGTTTCTAGGTATTCTAGATTTGTCCCGATAACCTCAAGTCGCTTATACATATAATCACGAAGCCATTTATTCCAAATAAGTCCGATGGGAAGGATCAACACACCAATAGATCAGATAATAAGATCTATAGTCGATAACAAGGTCCCTACTCATAATGCTAGCACTACCACTTTAAAAAGAAAGTTTTCAGACTCATCATCCATTTTCCATATGATCTTACGGAGGGTCACTTGTATCTCAGATGTCGGGAGTTTATAGACAGAATTCATAATTATGCCTTTACTAATATCTTTTGGAGCTCTTCAAATTGCTCTATTTGTCTATCAAGTCGGACTTTTTGAAGTTCTGCAACTTTATCGAGCTCAGAAGTTCACTTAATATTTTTCTCAACTTCTCATTTCCCGGATTCGAGAGCTTTTGATATATTAATTATATTATTTTGTAAGTCATTTCGCAAGTTATACAATACAAAAAGGAAGTACTCTAAAGACTTCTTTTTGAGAAATAAGTATACCGAATCTTTAGAATACGCATACTTGAGAAGAAATTTTAGATCGGGTAATAGTGTATTTATTTTTTCTATACCCGTTAATATATCATCTATAGTATCGATCCTATTTTCTGTATTTTGGAAAAGATTATTTAATTCTACAAGTAGAGATACAGTTTTAGTAATTTTGTAATCTTGATAGATTCCAGTTAATATTTTCAATGGAAAGATTAATCAAATACTAAACAAAAGAACCGCTATTCACACTTTTCATAAGGTGAGATCATTATTTGTTATGTCATGAGAAATTCAATAAATACTAAGACCTAATAATCCCATAGAAATAGGTAGTTGTAGTAAAAATCCAATAATAGAGTATATTATTGAATAATGTGCATCTTTTTTACGTTGTATTAGTTTTATTGAATTTTTTAATTGAGTATACTTATCCATATTCTATTACTTTATTTTCTCAAGCCAACTCTCATACACACTCATATCGACCATCTTAAGAGAAGATGGAGTTTCCATAATAGTTTTTCTTAGAGAATCCATGGTGATCTTGTGTCCATCAAAAGCCTTTTCTGTTAGTTTTCCACTCTCCGCCTCATCGACGAGATCGAGGAGGTCTCGACTCGCATCTCGTGCGACTTCGTCTGAGATGGCTTCGATATCGGCGGAGACATAGTCCTTCGTCAGGATCATGAGCTCATCATAGTCGAGCTTCGCATGCGGACGCCCTTTTTTCTCGATGTACATCTTAAATAGTGCCTTCCGAGCTTCGTCATCAGGAGGACCGAGGTAGATCTTCTTATCGAGGCGTCCCGAGCGGAGGATAGCGGGATCGAGATGGTCGGGACGATTGGTCGCCGCGATAACGATGAGATTCGGAGCTGATTCGAGACTATTGAACTCCTGGAGAAACTGAGAAACTTCTTCTGCTTTATTGGCATCCACATTATTGGTTCGAGTCGAGACGAGGGAATCGATCTCATCGAGGAAGAGGATAATCGGTTCATTTTCTGCCGCTTTCTTGGCTCCCGCAAAAAAGTCTTTGATATTTTTCGTCGTCTGATGGAGATACGAGGAGCCGAATTCTCCCATATTTTTCGAGATAAAACCACACTCGAGTTCTTCTGCGAGTTTTCGCGTTATAAATGTCTTTCCCGTTCCGGGAGGACCGTAGAAGAGCATCCCGGTGGGGATAGAAATCTTGAATTTTTCGTATTCGGTATAGAGACTTTCTAAAAGAGAATTTCTTTTCTGTTCTATTGTTTCGTCATTCTGAGCTTGCGAAGAATCCAGTGCTTCTGATCCTTTCTGGATCCTTCACTTCATTCAGGATGACGGTGACACAGATTCTGTTCGTAATTTCTCAACCAGAAATTTGAACTTCAGGGGTTTGATAAAGCTATCCTTGAGTTCTTCCTTGAGTTTTTCCATCCCAGCCACTCCCGCAAATCCCCAGTTCGCTGGGTCTTTTTTGACGAAGTGCTCGACTTTCAGGGGAGGAATAGTGTCTTCATCTCCAGGATTCCCCGTCTTCGGCGGATTCGCTTGTCCGACTCATGAAACGTCAGATACAGGTTTTGGAGAAATGGAAGCACTCTTTCCGATATTTTTTGCTTCCTCAGTGGCGAATTTCCCCTCGAATTCCTTCATAGTCCCCGAGGCCTTCTCGACTCATGACTGCATCTCAAGGAGCGATTTCTCAAGGACTTCCATCGAGTCTCCCTTCCAGTCCTTTGTCACGGCGGACTTAAACTCGGGAGAAGTAGTAATCGCTTGGAAAAAGGCATCAAAGCCGGGATTATTTGAGGGAAGAGGCATAGTAATTATTTAAGTTTTAGTTGATAACTTTCAAGAAGTCCAATATTCCTTTCAAAACTTTCCACTTGCATCTCGAATCGATCTTTCTGGAGCGTGAGAGGTCCACGAAGGGTGCTATCGGAAGTCTCAATAATCTGGTTTTCGAGAGAGACAATCGTCGATTTCAGTATATCACGATTCTTCTCGAGGAGGAGGAGTATAGATTCGATCGGTTCGAGGATCTGCGTCTTGACCCAGCCACCGTACTTCACGAAATTGAATATATCTCGATACTTCGATGATTCGAGAGTTTCACGAAGTTTGCGAGTCGCATCGACCGAGTCACTCGAGAGCGATGAAATAACCTCGATCGAATCATTGAGCTTCGTCAGGAGTCCATCTTTCCACTCGTTTCGCTTGGCTTCATCGAGGAGATGGATAATCGTATCATTCGAGTCAGACAGTCGCTTAGACTTCATATCAATATCCGCGAAGAGGTCCTGCACCTTGTATTCGAGATTGTTCGAGGCACGGAGGAAAAGATGAGCGATCCATGAAAAAAGTCGTCCAAATATCGAAATAAAGAATATCCCGACGAAGTAGACTGCAAGCATCATCCCACTATAGAGAACTCAGGCGATGATGAGCGCAAGGATGATCCCTCAAGAGTCTCGTGAACGTCCGACGTTCTGAAGGAGTTTTCCTCATCCGGAAGCAATATCCTTGAGATTATCGAAGAGAGCCTGTTTGGCCGTAGATTTCTTCTCGGCGAGTTTCGAGTCTTCCAGGAATTTCTCATCAAACTGGTTTTCATAGGTTCGAAATACACTTCCGAGTCGAGAACTATCCTGTTTCGGGATGATATTCCCTCCTGCGACATAGTGGTTATCTGTGATAATCACATCCGCCCCTTTCGTATAGAGATAGGATCGATAGACGAAGGTAAGAAACAGGTAGAAAAATACAAGAGAGTAAAATATCCCAAGCACAATAGCCACCGCGATGACGGAACCAATAGGTCCTCCCGCAAACCCGATAAAAGCAAAAATACCGCATAGGATGGCAAGTGGTATACTCGCCCACCTCACAATCTGGAGGTAGTCTCGCTCGAGGGTCATACGTAGCTCTTCGCGAGATATCCACTCATAGAGAAAGAATCCCCGTTCGTTGACCGCTTGCTCTGCCATTTCTGGGGAAACAGGGGCACTCTTATTTGAAACTGAAGAGGCAGTTTCTGACTGAACTTCTGATGGATTCGGCTGGGTACGTATGAGCATGGCAAATGGTAACAAAATCGAATATTTCTACGCTATTTCATGATCAATGGGAAAATTCACATGAAAAGAATACAACTAGGGATAGCGAAAGTGAGAGTAGTTAGGATTAATTCAATGATAGAATTGGTATGTACGGTTGAATCATCTGGAATTTTGATGCCATCTGATTTACGAAAAAGAAGGAATAACGCATACACTAACGTTACTACAGAGGCAAACATTGCCCCAACATACAAGGAAATAAAAGGAGAGTAAAAAAGAGTAAGGATTGCTGATAGAGACTCTCATTGAGAAAACAAGACTCCTAAAAAACATGAAACGCTGCTTATAAAGAAAATAAAAAGAAAATTCAGCCAAATTTTTAGGATTTTTGTCATATTTGAGTAGTTACTTATTCAGCTCATTGGTAACCTCGGGAGAGAGGATATTGGAAGGATTGAGGTTCTCCGCTTGTTTTTGCTCGATCGATACTGGGATTCTTTCCGTGATATCGATTCCCCATGGGATATCGATACGTGCCTCCAGGGTGAATTCTGGCATAGATTGAGATTGTTCGAGACGGATGAGCGACATGAGGATATTCAATAGTGTGAGCGCCCAAGGTGGCAGGTTTCAAAGGCTATCAAATAATCCGGCTCGCTTCGGAAGTATACCCGATGGGATCGAGTAAGCAAAAGGAACGATTTGACTCATGTATTCTCCGGGTCCGAGGAGAGTAATTTTCTGACTAAAGAAATAACGAGTACTATTTTCTGAATGCACGCCCATAGAAGATGTGATGGATATCTTATTCTGTCGGTATGCACCATTGAGACCGATAGAAAGTCAATCTGCCTTGACGGGCTCAGAACAGACGATTTCGAGGTTCCCTCGAATCGTATCTCCCGGTACGAAAGTGTAAGAATCGAGGTGGATGATGATTTTATTATTGGAAAGAAGTGACATAGGAGAAAAAGTTATAAATTCTTATTTATTGATCTCCTTAGCGAACTCTTCCTGATCCTTAGAACCGAGGATTTTGATATCGCGAAGTTTCGCTCCAGCTTCATCGAAGGCTTTCTTTTGAGCATCAGCTTCTACTTGTACCTGTGCGCGGTAGGCTTCGATGGTATCGAAGTGGTTCTTGAGCTTCGTCACGTTTTCGACAAAGACACTCGCTGAGAGTACTGGCTTCGAACTGAGTTCCTCACTCTTTCGAGAAGATTCGATCGCCTTATCCGTAAGTTCGGATGACATCTTGTCGATCGTTTCCCCCATCACCCCGATCGCCTTCATACTGGCATCAAGTGCTTTTTGAGAAGAGGTCTCGATAAGTGCCGTCGAGAGGAGGGTTTTAAATATTGGCCGTGAGGATGACATCGAAAGAGAAAGCTTCGAAGCGGCATCGAGTCGCATGAGGAGTCGCTTACGAGCCATATCGAGATTTCCGATAAGGACCACGAGGTTGGCCTGGAAGTACTCGACCTGTCGGATAAACATCTCATACTTCATCTTGGTCGATTCATCAGTCGCTTCATTCCCTTTCTTCTTGAATTCATCGATCTTGACCGCGAGGAACTCCTTATAGGCAACGACCTTTCCGATATTGGTATCGATGCCGTCGAGGAACTTCTTCTGCATATCGACACTCGTATTGAGGGACGTATATGCTTGATCGAATCCTGAGAAGATCACCGTAATCTTCCCTTCGAGGGACTTGATATTAAACGACGCCTCATCCCATTTCGCATCGAGAGATTTCGCGAGGGTAGAGATAAAAGGGAGTGATTTTGCGATGCGCATAATCGTCCCGTCATTGTTGATGATTTCTTTATAGACAGACTGGACTTCGCCATTCATCTTCGAGAGCTCATCCGATACGTTCATGATCGGATCAGAATCGATGATGGTCGCCGTTTCTGAGATGATGGAATCAATCGGTGCGGTGATCTTCTCGCCGAGCGATCGAAAATCTGTCGCTTCTGCGAATGTTTGTTCAACCTGCGATTGCTCGAGGGCGGAAAGTGGTTTTGCCTTGATATCCGCAATCACCTGAGCCGCCTGATCCTTCGGATCTTTCGTTTGTACCTGTGAATCAGCCATAGAAAAAATGGTTAAAAATATAACGAAACTATTGTAGCAGAAATACCGAGAATATCCAAAATAAAAATAGAAGATTTACCCACAAGAAGAAATAGGTGTAGGCTTATTCTATAGACTCATAAAGAAGCGAACATTTTAAGTATTTATCATCCCGAGGAACTCGAGGGATCCCTTTTGTTCTAGGTTAGAGATAACGATACAGAAAATCCCCGTTAGCGCGGGGATTTTTCAATAGGAGTTTTTACTCTGTCTATTTCGAGACAAGCAAATTATATCACTTTTTTGATAAAATCAAAATTTATTTCCAACATCTACAGTATTTCTCTTCCTTTTGGAACTCTTGAGTAACTCCTATTTCACCATCGCCTGGATAAACCCCATAAAGAGTGGGTGGGGACGTGTCGGACGACTGGCAAACTCGGGATGCGCCTGAGTGGCGATCATATACGGATGATCTCGAAGCTCGACAATCTCGGCGAGTGTTCCATCTGGAGACGTCGCCGAGACGATAAATCCGGCTTGTTCCATCACTTCTCGATAGGCGGGATCGAACTCGAATCGGTGACGGTGACGCTCAGAGACCGTTTTCTGTTTTGAGTTTTCTGTTCTGTGTTCAGACAATGGAACATCTTTTCTTTCATCCTGAGGAACGAAGGATCCACTCTCTGGATTCTTCGCAAGCTCAGAATGACGATACACTTTCTCGGCTAGTGTTCCCTTTCGGATGACACATGGATAGGCTCCGAGTCGCATATTTCACCCTTTGGTCGTGAGTCATTTCTGGTGTTCCATGATATGGATAATATTGTGCTTCCCATCAGCGGTAAACTCTTCACTCGAAGCATCAGCAATCCCGAGGATATCCCGAGCGAACTCAATCGCCATAATCTGGGAACCAAGACACACTCCGAGGTAAGGGACCTTCATCTCTCGTGCGTACCTGGCGGCGAGAATCATCCCCTCGATACCTCGGTCTCCGAATCCTCATGGGATACAGATACCATCAAGACCATCGAGAAGGGTCACTCCCTCCTTTTCTATATCTTCCGCTTCGATAAACTTGAGTCTCACTCGACGCTTATAGGCAAATCCTGCGGACTTGAGTCATTCATTGAGGGAATAATAGGCATCTTCGAGGCCGATATACTTTCCTACCATTCCAATTCGAAGGATTTCGGTCGATGTATCGATATTCTCCATGAGAACCTTCCACTTTGCAAGATCAGAAATGTTTTCAGCGAGTCCAAGGCTTTTCGCCATTTTTTGTCCCACTCCCATCCGATCATAGGTAAGCGGGACTCGGTAGATCGAATCGAGGGTTGGTGACGAAATCACGTTCTCCTCGCGGATTCAAGAAGCTCTTGCGATTTTTTGCATCATATCTTCTGGGATGTCTGTATCAGCTCGAACGACGAGAAAATCAGGATTGACTCCATAGCTCATCAGGGTACGAATGGAGTGTTGGATCGGCTTCGTCTTGAGCTCCTTCGACGCCAGAAGAAATGGGAGGAGCGCTACATGGACAAAAATCACATCCTGCGGACCGAGATCATGCTGGAGCTGGCGAGCGGTTTCGAGGATATACTCATTCTCCATGTCTCCGATGGTTCCTCAGATCTCGATGATCGAAATATCCGCACCCGAAGTCTCATACCCCTGAGTGATCTTCTCTTTCACGAGATCCGTAAGATGGGGAACGATTTGTACAGTACCACCGAGATAGTCGCCACGTCGTTCCTTCATAATCATCTCTTCATAGAGTTTCCCACTCGTAAATGAGGAAAGTCGTGAGAGATTGGTATCGAGAAATCGTTCATAGTGCCCGAGGTCGAGATCGGTCTCCGCTCCATCTTCAGTCACATAGACTTCTCCATGCTGAAATGGACTCATCGTTCCTGGATCCACATTGAGATAGCCATCGAACTTCTGACAAAAAACCTGGTATCCCATCCCTTTGAGGAGGGCTCCGATCGATGCAGCTGCGATTCCCTTTCCGATTCAGGAGAGAACTCCGCCAGTGACAAAAATAAGTTTCATAAAAGTAGTATGTTAGTTTCTTGGTTTATTAGTATTTTGGTCTATTAGTTTTCTAGGAAACAGTATCCAGAAACAAACTTTAGAACTAAAAATCGGTCGTAAAAGACCGATTTCTTATGGTGACGACTTATGTGTGTTTGGCACCAGTATCAACATATATGTATTATATAGAAAAAATAGAATTTACAAACGAAAATCTGATCTATTATAACGATTGAGTATATACTATCTTTGCTCGCAAAAAGAAGAGAAGCGGGAATTTATTTGCATTTTTTTGCACGAGCATTAATATAGAGTATAATTAAATTTTTCTATGCATATCTTGACCAAAGTTCTCGCTATTTTTTTAGGTTTTCTTTTTACATATTGCACAGCCCTTACTGCTCCCGCACTTGGTCCTGGCTGAGAAAATCCACCGCAATGACTCTTTGCACTGTATTTCCAAAACATTGCTAATTTCGGTTGTACCACACCGAACGTCCTTATCGGATTCCAGACTGATAGCGCCAACTACTTGAAAGGGAAATGTATCAATGTAGATACCCTCATAGCCGCCTATCTTCTCGCCAACTGAGTATGAGGTGGAGGATCTTCTCAGTGGAAAGATATTGCTTCAGGAATTAGTTTTACCTGAGGAATCATCGGAATCGGTACGAGAACTCCTGATAAACTCCTTCATGTAGTCTACAATAATCCGATCAACGATGGAAACCAATGACAGATCGTATCAGAAAATACTTCAACGACGGGAAATGCAGGTATAGCTCTTCGAGTGAATGGACCTAATACAGCAGCTATACAGTTTTCTCAATGACCATGGTCAAGCCCATCAAATACAGGCTGAGCAATAGGTTACGATATGGGGACTGCGGTCTGAGGAAGTCCAGGATTTATTTTCTATACAAGAAAAAATAGTGTTCAAACCGCTCAAATGGTGATCAAAGATAATGGAAATGTCGGTATCGGAACGATGAGTCCTATTCACAAACTCTCGGTTACTGGTACAGACTGTCTTATTGCCGACTGTGCACTCGCTATACGACTCGCAACGAAGAATACGATCGACGATAATAGTCATGGAACGACTCTCTGGAAATCAGATATCGGTTTCGGAATCAACAATAAAGAAAATACGCCAATGGTTCTCGCGACCAATAATACGGAGAAACTCAGAATCACCGGTGATGGAAAAGTCGGTATCGGTACTACGAGTCCCACAGAAACACTGACCGTAAGTGGGCGAATCATCGCGCTTGATCCAGTCGCGAGTAACAATGTCGCAACGAAGGGATACGTCGATGCGATCGTACTCTCAGCGGGTGGATGAGGGGGATGAGGAAAAGGAATTACCAAAAAGGTTTTCATGACATCTACAGTCTACAATGGCAACCTCTGAGGACTTACTGGAGCCGATGCAAAGTGTCAGGCACGAGCTACTGCCAAAGGACTTTCATGATCCTGGATCGCCGCCATCAGTATCAATAGCGTAGGATTCAAGGACCGTCTCGGAAGCAACTGGGACACCCTTGTCGATCTCAATGGATTTCCCATAGATACCGTAGGTAATATATGGCGATCATATATATATCCATTTTCTATTCCAGCACCAGGATATATCATAAAGAACCGTGTTCTCACGACTGAGGATAAAAATACTTATGCCTATTGGAATGCTAATACCTGGTGACCTAATTTAGGATGAGGAAAATGAGGAGGTGCATATTCTTATTGTATGGATTGGACTTCTGATAGAGAAGCTGATCAAGGATTAAGTACCTACTTAGGAGAAGGTGGCGTAGGGAGTTATGCCTATGGGTATCAGTATAGCTGTAATAATCCTTCTGCTCTGATCTGTGTGAATGCTACGGCAAATGCCACCTATGTCACTGGAGAATGTGGTAGCGCCTATGGTAACTATTTCTATGGTCCTCCAACTGCTGCAGACAATCTCTGTTTGGCAGGACAGACAGCTTCTGCAGTGACGGCTGCTGGATGAGTCTATGTTTGGACCTGTACGGCAGATACCGTAGCGAGTTGTCAGACTCGAGCTGCTTATGTAGGAGTTTGTGGTTCAGCTGCTGGATGATCCTTCGTCTCAGCCCCTTCAAGTGGACTCTGTGCACCATGAAGTACCGTCTCATATGGTCCAAATGATGGATGATCCATATGGCAGTGGGGGTGCAACATAGAAGAACAGAGAAGTTGTTTTGCAACTCATGCCGTTGCTCCAACCTGTAGTGATGGTATTCAGAATCAAAGCGAAACAGCGGTAGATTGTGGTGGCCCAAACTGTGCTGCGTGCCCCGTCTGTAATAATAGTACCAGAAATCAGTGTACGGTATGAATATCAGGGAATTACTACAGTACTCAGGATATTGGTTGACCATGTACCAACCCAGCAAACTGACAGCCATGGTATATGATGTGGTACTATATGTGGACATGTACTTCATGAACTAAATCAATTGGGTGTAGTATGAATAGTTGTACTCCTTTATAATCATCTATTCTTAAAAGATTAGAGATATATGATAACTCTATAAACTCTTTGTATGGCACGCACTCCGACTGTCGCTTCTCTTCTTATACTATCGCTTCTTATAGTCGGAGGTTCATATTGGTATGTGAAAACCTACTTTCTCGCTACAACCAAAAATCAAAATCTACCAGTTCAACAGAGTGGGCCTCTCTGTGCAACTACGGAAGTACTCCCCGCTATCGTAGATGGCATTTCTATGGAAGGGATTCTCGATCCTGGATCACATGTTACGTACCTTTCTGGAGCCTATAGCTGTGGCATGTCCGTCAAACGATGAGATGCTGTAGTCATCTCTATCGGGAATAAACTCCTCGTCAAACGAGTCATAGCGATCGGTGGGGACCACTGGACATATAGTGGAGGAACGCTTCAAGTGGAAAATGAAGGAGTCAAAAATAGTCTATGAGCGCCATATCAACTCAAATCTGCCGTACTCGAAAGACTCGTCAGCCAATATCCCATGGTCCCGACGACTTCCATACTCGCCCTCGGGAATAAGGTAAATGGTTCTCTAGACTCGAGTGTCTTCGGATTCTTCGGTCTTATCGATCTGCGCGGGAAAGTAGATATTGGAAGTAATTCCATCAAATAATAAGAACACAATAATATTACTTGATCTATATAAAAAAATCCCTACCTCTTTCAAGATAGGGATTTGATTTTTGTATCTCTTTCGATCGTTCATTCGTATTATGCATCCTCATCATCTTCTTCGAATTTCACCCCTCGCTCAGCGCGGATTTTCTCGGTGATGCTGTTTGGAACGTGCGCATAGTGAGCAAATTCCATTACATAGGTCGCTCGTCCCTGAGATGAGGAACGAAGGTCCGTCGAGTATCCGAACATTTCTGAGAGTGGGACGTAGGCGCGGATGATTTTTGCCATTCCTCGCTCGGTCATCTCGTTGATCTGACCTCGCTTGGAGTTCAGATTTCCGAGGACGTCTCCCATGTATTCTTCTGGAGTATTGACCTCGACGAGCATAATCGGTTCGAGAAGGACCGGACGAGCCTTTTTCGCGGCCTGACGGAAGGCCTTGATAGCCGCCATTCGGAAGGCGAGTTCATTCGAATCAACATCATGGTACGAACCAAATGTGAGAGTCGCTTTCACATCCACGATCGGATATCCAGCGATGATTCCTCGAGTATAGGCTTGATTGAGTCCCTTTTCGACGGCTGGGATGTATTCCCGAGGGATAACTCCTCCGACGACTTTATTGACAAATACATTTTCTCCCTCGAGTCCTTCCGGATCAGCTTGACGCATTTCTGGGCTGATCGGTTCGAAGGTAATCACAACATCTCCGAATTGTCCTCGTCCTCCGGATTGCTTTTTATGAACTCCTCGCTCATCAGTGACGATTGCATTGATGGTTTCGCGGTAGGCGACTTGTGGAGCTCCGACATTGGCCTCGACCTTGAACTCTCGCTTCATACGATCGACGAGGATTTCAAGGTGGAGTTCTCCCATACCTGCCATGATCGTTTGTCCTGTTTCTGGGTTTGATGAAACACGGAATGATGGGTCTTCCTCGGCAAGTTTATTGAGCGCCATACCCATTTTTTCCTGATCCGCCTTGGTTTTTGGTTCGACAGAGATCGAGATTACTGGTTCTGGAAACGTCATACGTTCGAGGACGATCGGCTTATTCTCATCACAGAGCGTATCTCCCGTTTTGGTATTCTTGAGTCCGATGACTGCACCGATATTTCCCGCGGGGATTTCATCGATCTCCGTACGGTTATTTGCATGCATCTGGAGGAGTCGTCCGATGCGTTCCTTTTCTCCTGAAACCGAGTTCAGGACATACGAACCTGATTTGAGGGTTCCCGCATACACTCGGACGAAAGTGATGCGTCCGACGAATGGATCTGTCATGATCTTGAACGCGATAGCGCCAAGAGATTCGTTCGAATCTTGCTTGAGGATGATTTCTTTCTCAGCATCGTCAGGATCCGTCCCAGTAATTACCCCTCCCTTGATATCAAGAGGAGATGGGAGGAAGTCAACAACCGCGTCAAGTACGAGCTGGACTCACTTATTCATAAGCGCTGAACCACAGAGAAGTGGGTAGACCGCATCAGAAATAACTCCCTTACGGATTCCCTGTTTGATTTCATCTTCAGAAAGAGTACCCATTTCGAAAAATTTCTCCATGAGTTCATCGCTCTGCTCAGCCGCCTTTTCGACGAGCTTCGCGTGCCACTCATCGGCCTGAGCCTTCATAGTTTCAGGAATTTCGAATTCGACCACTTTTTCTCCCATTGGACCTTCGAATCGGTAGGCCTTCATATTGACGAGATTCACGATTCCAGTGAAATCATTTTCTTGTCCAATAGGAAGTTGGATCGGGATCACTTTGTTTCCGGCAAGACGCTTGACGATAGATTCATAGGTCATCATAAAATTTCCTCCGGTCTTATCCATCTTGTTCGCAAACGCAATACGAGGAACCCCATACTTATCAGCCTGCTTCCATACGGTTTCTGACTGAGGCTCGACTCCTTGAGAAGAGTCAAAGACGGCGACCGCTCCATCCAGTACGCGCATCGAACGCTCGACTTCGATCGTGAAGTCCACGTGCCCCGGAGTATCGATGAGGTTCAGTTGTACATTTCTCCAAGAGGTCGTGGTTGCTGCTGAAGTGATGGTAATCCCGCGCTCTTTTTCTTGTTCCATCCAGTCCATCGTCGCTCCTCCATCATGTACTTCCCCGATCTTGTGGTTGATACCCGTATAGAACAGTACTCGTTCAGACGTAGTCGTCTTTCCGGCATCGATATGCGCACAGATACCAAAGTTTCGGATATTCTTGAGGTCTTTAGAAATGGCCATAGAAAAAATAATTAATAATTAGGAATGAAGAATGAAGAATACAGTACCATTATCTGGTAGAGTGGGCTTATGAAGGAAACCAAAATGGAATACCTCAATCTTCCCTCTTCAATCTTACGATTTCGCGGAAATAATATGGAAAAAGGGGGGAATGTCAAAAAAAATAACATGCGCTTTTTTACTGATGTTTCTCATCTAGGATATCAAGGTAATAATCAGTAAGAAACGTATGGCTCATAGCCATCTGAAGGATAAATGAGATTTTCGAAAAAAATGAAAATACTACCAACGTATAGATTCCTGGTATGAGAATAGAGCCAAAAATATCCCGGAGAACTCAAAACGTATGTTCCATATCTGGGTTTATCCCTTTGAGTGCTTCGAGTTTCGTGGTGAGTTCACCTATAATATGAGAAAAATCTGGGATAATAAGCTGTGCTATATAGGAAGAAATACTAGCCGCAATTCCGACAATCAACATAAAGAAAAATACCTTTTTAAAGGTGCTGTATACTCGATTCTCGAGCAGATTCCACCCATCCCAAAATCGAGTCCAAGTAGTTCTTCAAGTTCCGAAAAGTATACTATACCAGGATATGCTCAATCGATATCAGACATAGAGATATACCCAAAGAGCGAAAAAGACATAGAGTGTTACCCATCCTCCGATAGTAAGGTATATCATTACTCATCAAAGTATCAAAAGTATTATCCCGAGAAAAAGTATGCTACTAAAGTAGGTAATATACTGAAAGTAGGTTCCGAAAGCATGCCACCAGATTTGAATATCTTGCCCGAATGATATCCTATTTTTCCCTTCTGAATCCTGGAATTTCTTCGTGATAATGATCGCATAAAATGAATACTCAAAAACGGAAAAAATAAGAGTTCCTAATATCCAGACTGAAGCATAAAGATAATTCGAGAGATCGAAAAGATCTTTGGTAAAAACATAATAGAAGCAATACCCAAGAACTCCCCAAAATGCCAATGAAATAAGTACTGACACACCTCATACGATAAAACTCGATTCGAGGAGGAGGAGTCATCTTTTACAAAAAATCTTATTAAATGAAGTTTCCAAATAATCAAATACATTTTTTGTTATCATATTGCTTATAACTTACTATACCGTATCATCATAGTGATTTTCTTACTTCAAGCAAATCTTCTTACTTTCTAACTTTTTCAATATGGAAAATGTTACTTTGACTCAAGTCCAGTATACTTTTAAGGAGAAATTTTTTCAGATTGAGCCGGAAGGGAGAGTAAGAAGATATCAATACTTAGCACGCTCTCTCGTTCCAGGATTTTTATTATTTTTATGTATGATTCCTCTTGGGATTCTTGGAGCAATATGAATTGGATTACTTGGAGTAAAAATAATGGCAATAGTTTCATTTTTATTGTACTGATACGTCTATTACATATTCTACCAAATTGCACTGACTAATGCTACAAAACGATGCCATGACTTCTGAAATGATGGAAAAAATGTAAAACTCATTGTACAGCTTTCATTCGCAACAGGTATATTAGGCATAGCATTTTTAATGTTCCAAACGCTTTGAATTCTCCCAGGAATAGATTATTCATCCATAGCAGCGCTTGGATCATCATGAGGAGATCCCGCAAGTCTGGATAATATCAAAAGTATGATGGAAATAGCACAACCCTCCTATCTTCGCATATTTTCAATATTACAACAAGTTATCGGTGTCATCTCTTTTATAATGTGGATATTCCTGAGTTTTCGCCCGGGTGTGAAAGGGGATAATCAGTACGGGAAAGATCCTATCAATACTAAGGTAGCCTTTCTAGGATAAGTCATGCCATAAAAACCTCCAGTTCTTCCTGGAGTTTTTTTATGATGAGATTATGATAGGATCGTAACAGCTTCCTCAAGAACCTCGAAAAACCGATCAATATCAGTTTCGATATTGTAAATCGAGAGACTCATACGGAGAGAAGCGCCGATACCGAGAGCCTGATGGAGGGGCTCAGTACAGTGGTGTCCCGAGCGAACCGCTATATTCCTATCCGCGAGGTACTCTGCCACATCCGTCGGATGAAGGTCTCGAAAGGCGAAGGAGAAAACCCCGATACGATCTTTCGAGGACGTAGGACCGATAACTCGAAGACGCCCATCTGTGAATGGAGAGAAGTTCTCGAGTTTCCTGAGGGCATGTTCGACGAGGTTCGACTCGTGGCGAAGCATTGCCTCATACCCACCGATTGACTCTATATACTCGAGGGCCGTAAGAAGACTCCCTGCTCCGATGATATGTGGTGTACCAGCTTCGTGTCGAAATGGAAGTCCTGCTGGTTCATATCCCGACTCACTCACGGAGTTAATCGCTCCACCTCCAGAGCTTGCTGGGAGAAGCTTCCGCATGAGTTGCTCTTTCCCATAGAGGACGCCGATACCAGTATCTGCGAAGACCTTGTGTCCCGTAAATATGAAAAAATCAATATCGATTCCTTCGACATCGCTCGCCATATGAGCAAACCGTTGACTCCCATCGACGACAAAAAATGGCTTCGTTTCGACAGGATATACCATATCAATCATTTCGCGAATATTTGCAAGTGGAAGACATTCTCCAGTGACATTCGAAGCTCCCGTGAGGGATATGACTTTCACTTCGGGTGTGAGTTTCGACTTCAGATCGACCATATCTAACCTCCCATCAATTCCTATTTTGACAAACTCTATGTCGATACCAACCGTTTCTGCGATGATCTGCCAAGGGACGATATTGGCATGATGTTCAATCTGTGAGAGAAGGATCGTATCTCCCCTCTTAAGCCATCAAGATTTCATCATACTTTGAGCGAGATAATTGAAAGCGGCCGTGGCATTATAGAAGTATGCTATTTCTCCCGTATTTTTCGCATGGAGAAATCGTACGACGGCTTGTTTCGAGCGGTGAAAAATATCTTCTGAAAGGGTTGAGAGATCGTAGGCACCTCTATGGATATTCGCATATGAATGGGTCATGTGATGGGTCATCGCATCGATCACTATTTGTGGTTTCTGGCTCGATGATGCGGAATCGAGAAAGATCAGGTCAGGATGAGTCGTAAAAATGGGGAAGTCGGAACGGTACATAGGAATGGATAATGGATAATGGATAATGGATAATGGATAATGGATAATGGATAATGGATAATGGATAATGGATAATGGATAATGGA
>JAYVJC010000019.1:0-10947 GCA_043769645.1 Candidatus Altimarinota bacterium | reverse complement strand
GGGGGGATGTCGACGGAGGAGACAGGGGGGTTCTTTTGTAAATCAGGGTATCCTGCATTTTCACCTTCTTTGAGTATTACTCCCTTCTTCTTCCAGTTCTCCTCACAGTGTAGAGAGTCACAGAGTCTCTCAAAGAGTTTCCTTGGATTCCTCTGCTTCATACGATCCATCTGTCGTATATCAGGATGACGACGAGGAATAGGAAGATTATGTTTACGATAGAACTCTAACTCCTGCTTGATGATTCGAAATGGTTTAAGAGATACTTCGCATTCTATAGCCCAATTGAGTATATCATCGGGAATAGAGTCAATAGAATCAGGAATCTTACTTGCAGGGATAATCTTCTCTACTTGAGGAAATGGAGCTTCATAGTCACTCCAGTTAAAAATAGGTCAGTGAAGGAAGTTTTTATTACTCGATCCCCCTGATAGGGGGGATACAGGGGGGTTTGTATGAGAAATAACCCCACCTGTCCTTCGGACATCCTCCCCTGTCAGGGAGGTGTTTCCGAGGACTTCTTCTCGACTGAGAGGAAAGTATTCTTGTGCTACCGTTTCATTGTATCCAAAGAGTGAAAGAGAAGCTGGGAAGAACTCTCCCCATTCTCCATCCGCCATCATCTTCTCGATGATTCGAGGAACTAACTCTTCATACTCTTCCTTGGTATACTGGCGGTTGAGGATACAGTAGGATTTATTACGCAGTCAGGTGCAGAGGAAACAGTACTCTGTATTATTTACACAGTCATAACAGTAGAGAAGATTTCTTATATTCGTAAGACAGAATACTGAGAATGATGTTGAGTATACTGAGTCTCAGACTTTATGACATTCATAGCAATTTTCGGCTGTATTTCCCCAGTCATAGACATCATAGCAATTTTTTGCATGAAATAACCAAGTAGAATACTTACAGTTTTCAGAATCAGTAATATCGAAAGATGTATGAATATTATTCCCGTGTTGGATATAATTACCAGTCACTTTCTCTGAGTGAAGATTTGTATTTTCTTTTCTTGGATGATTTTGTCGTAACTTCTCGAATTCGAGAGCGAGCTGTTCAAGGAGTTTCTTATCAACTACCGTTCTTTCGAATAAATCTTTTGAGACCTTTTTATTGAGGATGAAAAATTCCTGATTCTTTACATTCATCGAAAAGAGACAATTTCTACAGTTTTCCAGATTGATACTATTTTGGCACTTATAGCAGTTATGCGAGTTTTCGAGAGATATACAACTCTGACAATCTATACAGTCAACGAGTGCATATGAATCATTGATTCCACTCGAATTATTGCAGTCTAGAGTATTTTTCGAATCCCAAACCCCACTACAATAGTGACAATTTTCATTATTGGCTCCGAGAAAAATAAGATAACAATCTTTATTCCAACCGGCATAATTTGTATAGTCACTGTTTTCTTGTTTTTCTACACTGAGGGCAAGCTTCGGAACTTCTTTCATTAAATCCCCCATCTGCTCCATTGCACTTCTCGAGAAATCAAACTCTCTTCCATACTTCATAGGATCCCACGCATCACTCCACCAGTAATCTTGATGATAAACAGTATAAGGTTTATCTAGTGAGTAGATGGATATGATCTCTTTCCCTGTTTCATCACACTTACGCTTGTAGAGTTTTCTCTCATTACGAAATGCAAGTCGACGTTGTTGTCTGCAGTCAGGACAAAGCTTTGGAGGTGGGATATGGTATTTCTTATCTCTAATAACTGGAGAAACTTTCGCATAAAACTCCATATCCTTATCGGTGATTGGGAAAATAGAACCGCATTTCTTACAGTTTCTATTCTCTACGAGATGTTCGCCGGGAGGGATGGGGTACATAGGAGTGAGTAGTTAAGAATGAATAATGAAGAATATGATGCCACGCATAGATCCCATAAACTCATAACAAATCCTTTATAGTATCAAAAATTTCTGAGTTTTTTCAACTCAAAATATTCAATTTCTCTAGCCGATTCGAAGAGATAGGATGAGGAGTGTTTCGGAATAAAACTAACCCAATTTACTCAAATACCTTATCTTCCTCGTTTTCTCCTTGCGAATTTCTCCTTGATACGACGAGCTTCATCTCGACCGAGTTTCTCCTCGAGGACGATATCCATCTCTCCCGTATCATCGAAGAGTGACATATCGAGGTCAATTCCACGCTCTTTTTTGTATTGATAATCCTCATAGTTTCCATAAGAAACGGTGAGTTCTCCCT
Source organism: Candidatus Altimarinota bacterium (assembly GCA_043769645.1). Taxonomy (GTDB): domain Bacteria; phylum Patescibacteriota; class Gracilibacteria; order BD1-5; family UBA2023; genus JAYUDN01. Next base: position 8,718 of record JAYVJC010000019.1, on the reverse strand, counting down.
TGTCTACGGACCAGATTTTACTCGCGATTTTATTAATAAAGTATCGATCATGTGAGATGAAGAGTACGGTTCCTTCATAGTTTCGGATCGCGAGCTCCAGGGCTTCCCTGGTATCATAGTCGAGGTGATTGGTCGGTTCATCGAGGATGAGCCAGTTCGATGACTTTTGCCCCAGCATGGCGAAGAGGATTTTCGATCGTTCTCCACCAGAAAGCTTCATCATCGGTGTATCGAGGTCTGAATAACCGAACCCGTAGTGTCCGATAATACTCGCTATACGCTCCCGAGTATAGGGGAGCCCATGGTGATGAAAGTTCTCCAAAATATTTTTCTCGAGGAGGAGTTCTTCATGAAGTTGTGAGTAGTAGAGCCAATCGATTCATTTTCCATACTTCAGAGTTCACTCGAGTACCGGGAGTTTCTTCAGAATAGTTTTCAAAAAGGTACTTTTCCCCGCGCCATTTTCTCCGATAATTCCCACTCGTTCTCCTCGATGGAGTGATACTTCACGGATATAAAAAAGGGGTTCTGTTCGGCCGATAAAGAGATCTTCACAGGTCATGAGTGACTCTCCAGGATCATCACCATACTCGAAGAAGAATTTTATCATGGATACTCCCGCTGGTTTCTGGATGACTTCTATTTTCTCAAGTTGACGCTCTCGACTCTTCGCAAATCCTGCACGAGATCCTGCTCGAAATCGGTTGATGAGAGCCTTCTCGCTCTCCATCATCGTTCACTGTGCTTCATATTTTTTGAGGGAGATCTCATATATTTTTTTCTTCTCTTCGACACTTTCCGAGTAGTTTCCATGATAGACCGTAATTCCCGAAGTTCCGAGCATCTCGATCGTCGTGGTACAGGTTTCATCGAGAAAGGCGCGATCATGAGAAATGATAATATAGCCTCACTTCCAGGTGGTCATGAGGTACTTCTCAAGCCACTCGACACTCGCAAGGTCGATAAAGTTGGTTGGCTCATCGAGGAGGAGGAAGTCAGGTCGTGAGAGGAGTATTCTCGAGAGAGCAATCTTAGTTCGTTCTCCGCCTGAGACTTCTGAGAGCCGTTTTTCGAGGAGATGAAATATACCAATCCCTCGAGCCACCCGTTCAATCTCGTTTTCATAGGTATATCCACCGAGAAGCTTAAATCGTTCGAGTGCTTCGGTGTAGGCCTCGAACTCTCCGGTTTCACTCATTCGAATCTCTTCTCTCTCGATGATTTGCTCGGTCTTTCGAATCTCGATAAAAGCGTCTCGTAGGTCTTCTCGTACGGTTTTTGTCTCATCCATAAAGTGTATCTGTTCGAGGTAGCCAAGGGAAATGCCTCAAACATTTTCTATGGAGCCCGTGAATTCTCAGATTTCGCCCGAGACAATTTTCAGAAAGGTAGTTTTTCCAGCTCCATTCCCCCCGACGAGTGCGATACGGTCATTTGTATTGATAATCAGCTGGATTTTCCCGAGAATAGTTTCTCAATGGATTTCATAAGATTGTATGTCAATATTGAGGTGATTCATAGAGGCGAGATAGAGACGGTAGAAGAGTAGAAAGGTAGAAGAGACAGAGACGGTAGAGAAGAGGGAAAGTTGTCAGTTTAGAGTTTAGTGTTTCCAGTTTCTTGATTCGGGTTGAGTGTTTCCAGTTTCTAGACTCAAGCTTAGTTTTTCAGGTTGTCGTTCCGACCGGAGCGGAGGAATCCCTTTTTCTTTGAAAATAGTTGCTTCAGAACCAAAGGGATCCCTCGAGTGCCTCTGGATGACATCAAGAGAAAGTTAGAAACGATGGAACGGTTTCGAACCGATCAGTATGAAGTGAAGTGGAATGAAGTGGAGGAATCACTTTACTCGGCATGCTAGAGTAGTTTGAGCCATTATATAGAACTTCATGATTTTTACGAATAATACCATGCTTATTTTGAAAAAATCCTTGTTTTCTGAGCGCATTGTGATATTCTTAGGCAAGTAATATTGAGTACACTACCTATGCAAAAGTTTCAACCATTTTCTCTAGCTCTCGGTGGCGGAGCTGCGAGATGACTTGCTCATATTGGGGTCATTCGACGGCTTGAGGAACTTGAGATTTTGCCTGAAGCGATATCAGGAACGAGTATGGGTGCGGTGATCGCTACCTTCTATGCGCTTGGTTTTTCGAGCAGAGAGATGACAGAAATAGCACAAAGTATCAAGATACTAAAACTCATCGATCTCGATTTTATCCATGGATTCGTGAAGTGAGAAAAAATCGTCGCCTTTCTTAAACAGTATGTCTGAACCCTCTGTTTTGAAGATACAAAAATTCCTCTGACCATGATCGCAACAGATATCGATACCGGGGAAAAAATCATATTTCGAGAAGGAAAACTCATCGATGCTCTTCGGGCGACAATCAGTATTCCTGGTATATTTGCACCCTATGCTTTCCGGAAGAGAAACCTTGTCGATGGAGGGTTAGTCGAGAATCTTCCGATCAGTATCCTTCCGAAAATTGCTACTATTGCCGTATCGGTTCAGATCAAACTCGAAAAGAAGAAGAAAAATGAAGATTTTTTTTCGAAACTCTTTGCACGATCTATGATCGTGAATGGCTACAGCATACTTCGGAACACGATCGCGATCGCACTCGCACAGAATGAACAATACTCACTGGCTTCTCGAAAAAATGTTCTCCTCATCAAACCGGAACGCTACGATATCGACTACTATGATTTCACTCAAGTAGAAGCGCTTATACAGTCTGGATATAGAGCTTCTACTTCTATAGAGTCTTTTCTTTCATAAAGTTAGGGTTGCTTTTTCTCGAAAATACATACTATACTAAAGTATTCGTTCAGAGAAAATATAATATAGAAAAGGTATATTTCTTACGATGCTTTTCAGAACTAGTCTTATCAGGCTTACTATCCAAGGCACTCCAATCTTTTTTTGAAAGTTTATGAAATTTCTCATACTCGGCATCTATCTCTTTGTGATTATTGGACTTTCTGCGTACCTTGCGGTGGTTCTTGTTCATTTGAAGGGATTTATGCAGTATAGTAGCTATCTTCGTCCGGTGACACGATTCTATCTCTTACTTCTCCTGGTTATCACCATATTCTGAGTCTATCATATCCTCAAGGGGGATTCTACTCCGAGGCCAAACTTTAATACCATAAAAACCCAATACTAATGCAAGTCGGAATCGTCGGACTCCCCAATGTCGGGAAGTCAACCCTGTTCAATGCACTCACGAAGTCATACGCTGCAGAAGCGGCTAATTTTCCATTCTGTACGATCGAACCGAATACTGGGATCGTAAATGTCAATGACGTACGTCTCGAGCAGATTCGGCTGGTCGTCAATGGTGCTAAGATCGTCCCCGCTCATGTCGAATTCGTTGATATAGCGGGTTTAGTTGAGTGAGCCTCGAAAGGGGAGTGACTTGGAAACAAATTTCTCTCTCATATCCGCAATGTCGATGCGGTCCTGCAGGTCGTACGTCACTTTGATGATACCAACGTCCACCATGTCAATGGCTCCGTCAATCCGAAGCGAGATATCGAAGTCATCAATGCCGAGCTAATTATCGCGGATCTCGAAACCCTCGATAAACGAATCGTGGACAATATGAAAAAAGTTCGATCTGGTGACAAAGAAGCAAAAGCCAATGAAGCTATATTTACCCGTCTTAAAACCCACCTCGAAAGTGGGAATATCGCTTCTCGTATGGAGATGACCGATGAAGAGAAGCTCTCGATCGCGGACCTTCACCTCCTCACGGCAAAGCCATTTGTCTACGCGGTCAATGTCGATGAAGATAAAGTGAATACTTCCGAGTTCACCCTGAGGGAAATTACAGGTATTACTGATACCCACATACCAGTCCTTCCCGTCTCTGCGAAGATCGAGATGGATATGCTCGAATTCTCGGAAGAGGAGAAGAAGATGTTTCTTGCGGATATGGGGATCGATTTCAATCCGATGGATGTGATTATCAAGACCTGTTACGATCTCCTCGGTCTTCAGTACTACTTCACCGCCGGTGAGACCGAAGTGCGGGCCTGGACCATCCATAAAGGATGGACGGCACCAGAAGCCGCCGGAGTCATCCACACCGACTTTCAGAAGAAATTCATCAAAGCGGATACCGTGAACTGGAAGGATCTCGTCGAATGAGGCGGATGGAGTGGCGCCCGAGAGAAGGGAAAGGTTCGTATGGAAGGGAAGGAATATATCGTCCAAGATGGAGATGTCATGCTTTTTAAGTTCGGAGCGTAGAGATAGGGGGGGGGGAATATTAACTCTATAAACCTTGAATATATGTACTCTAAATTTATCTTCATTGCGTTTCTATCTTTTCCATTATCAATGTACGCGTGGACATCGAATTCAACCAATAAGCAGATTATTAAAGAATTCTCAGAATATATACAACCAGAGTCTTCAGCAAAATATGATAATAAAAGTGGGGTTTTAATTTTTTTGGAATCGAAAATAGTACAAGGAAATATGTCTGCGGTATATACTCGAGATGAAAAAAATCTGACTGATAAGATAACTTTAAAAATCTGAAATAAAACAAGAATTCTATCTGGTCCATGGTCAAGAAAAACGAAAAAGGATAGACATGAAGGAATACAGGTAAAAGCTCGTAATGATTGGATGACTTGATATAACGGATTCTATGATTATGAACTTCTTAAACTCTCACCCTCGGGAAATTATCTCGAGATGATAGTCGGAAGATATGAAGGATGGTCCTGGCTTATGCTCGATACTAGAACTGGAAAAATAGTCCTTGAGTGAAATATTATCAAAAGTATGTGGTCCGCTGATAGGAAGAGATTTATTTTTCAAACGTGCGTACCTGAAGAAATAACGAAACCATCAACCTGCAAAACTCAACTAAAGGTATTTTTAACAAAAGAAAGTGAGTTTCCAAAATATACACAAATACAATAATTTCATAGTGTTATTTTTACCTCAAAATTAACAAAGTAAAAAAATCCCTATTATACTTTTAATTGAGGGATAAGATCTAAATATGAGGGGGGCAGGTATTACAATTCTACTATATACCAATTCCCATCTTTTTTCACACTCGTGATCACCGTATCGTCATAGCCGAAGGAAGCCTCGAGCCCGACATCATCCCATTTCCCATCAAGGAGTTTCCCATTTTTGATGATAGTATAGGTATTGGATAGAACATCAAAGCGGTAAAAAATATATTTTCTCGGATTCGTGGTATCTGCGAAGAAGTAATCTTTGATGATCGACGGATTATCATATCCAGTATTTTCGACGAGTACTTCCGTATTTCTATAGAGAGACCAGAGGTTATTCTTGAGTCCCGCAAAGTAGATAGAACCTCCATCAGCTCCGATGCCGGGATTCATATATCCCGAGAGTCCGCAGATATTCCCCTTATACCGAGTGAAGAGACACCACTTACTTTCGCCAACCGGTCGAGCGAAAAAAGCATATGATCCCCCATTTTTCTCGAGAAAAATATGACGTACTTCTTCGAAGTCACGAGGAAGAAATTCTCCATTGATGTTGATTTTTACCTTATTTCTATCTTTCTCTGTAAATATAAAATAGGAACCATTCGAATGGTATGATTCTTTTGGATTGATATCGAGATCCGAGATGAGAAGAGTAGGATTTTTATAGATGGCATACTTTCGTCATACTCGTACGAGGGCCATGACGTCATACCCATTTTTCGATAAAGAAATATTTTCGACACGACCGGAAAGCGTGAGCAGTGCCTCACTATTTTTCCATATGGTACTCGTTCCTTTTTCGAATGTACTCCAAGTAAGCGTCTCTCCCGATGGGGTGATTTGAAAATCCATAATTTCTTTACTGGATTCGATTGTGCGAGTTCCATGGTCTCAAGCGAGCATCCATCCACTTCCACTTTTTGCAAGAACTGAGTTTTCCGAGAAGAGGGCTTTTTCGATAAGGAATGCGCTCGTTCCTTTGAGGAGAAGCGAAGTACCATCTTTTTTTGCAGTCGCTATAACTTGATCCCGACTCATATATACGGGGTGTATTTCATCATATGATGACTTGGAAAGCTCAGCACTCGAGTATTCGAGTACTTTTCCAGTTTGACTTGTGACGACAAAACTGAGAATATTAGATTTCCGATCATACCTGAGGAACTCAGGAGCTTTACTATATGGAGGGGAGAGTGTATATCCCGTTCCCGTCGAGATACCACCAGTTCCGTAGTAGCTTTCGAGTATGGATATCTCTCTCGTATGTGTTTCCCCATAGAGCGAGATAAATATAATAATTCCACTAAGTCCGAGAAGGATGAGTGAACCTATAACTGCTATGATATGATCAAACATACTCTTTTCGTCTCAGTCAATAGTGCGGAATGACTCTCTTCACTGGACAAAAAATCCTAGTATCCCCACCCCGAGAAATATCCAACTCCATCCGAGTCCTGTAGCCAAAGTACCACTTCGGATATCACTCATATTTCAGAGAAAGTACTCTACTGCCACCCATCCTATGAGGATCGTGATACCAGCAGATAAGAAATGGTAGAGTTTCCATCGGCGCTCCATCGCGAGATAGAACATAAAAGCGAGGGAAAAGAGTATGATGACACTGAGCTCTCGAGCATTGGTCATAGGGAGTGGTATAGGCCGAGTATCGATAATAACAATGGGGGCGATCATCCCAGTAAATATACTCATAACCGAAAGGAGGGCGATATGAACTCGTTCGAAACGCATAGGAAAATAGATATTAGAAGATATTATATCTTTCTTGTCCACTATATCATACCTATTTATGATGAAATGCAAACAAAAGAAGTCATTTTATTTGACAAAACTAATTAAATATGATTTAATATATATGTCTACTCCATAACACGCTGGACTTCACCCAACATCCTCATCTTGACAGAAGCAACCGCAGCAATGTATATGCCCCTGTCCGATGAACCCACAAATACACATAGGTACTCAAGCCCCAAAGCAAGATACCAATATACCTATGCAAATCGTACCTCCAAAAAGGAAGTACCATCATAAACCATAAATATCAATACGTGAGCTGGTCATACCTCCCAAAACAGACCAAAGTGTAGTAGACCAACATAAAGATATACTGAACGTGAAGAGAACAGTATATATAAAATCCCCCCTCCTGGCTTTATACCCTAATGAGCCAATGAAAAGAGAGGGGATTTTAATTTACGGTAGAAACGAGGGAAGGGTAGAAGAGTATAAGAGTAGAAAGGTAGAAAAGATAGAAACGATGGAAGGATAGAGACAGATGGAGCGGATAGATGGTAGCAGACAGAAAAGGTAGAAACATAGGAAACGAGAGAGCGCGGATAGATAAGAATTCGTATTCCCCCTTGATAAAGGGGGTTAGGGGGATTTTTTCGACCGAAATGAGTGGAAGTAGCAGAAAACCCCCCTTTCAAGGGGGGGGGGCAGGGGGGAATGGATAGAGATGATGTTCATTGTCATTCCGACCGTAGCGACCGTAGGGAGCGAAGTGGAGGAATCCCTATCCTATAATAAAGCTTTAATAGGTAAATAAAGGGATCCCTCGAGTGCCTCGGGATGACACAGAAGACAAGGAGATCTCTCAAGTCACTTGGGATTACAGTCAGTTTGTCATTCCGATCCCGAGTTCTCGGGAGAGGAATCTTTTTTATTTCATCGAGAAAAATAAAAAACCTCCTGAGAGTGGAGGTTTTGATGGTATTATCCAACCTTCATAGTTGGTTCTCATGCCATCGTGGTTCAAGTTGGTACTTTCGGTAGTTCACTTTCTTGAGAAATACTACCTCAGAGCTTACTCTTTATCGCATCCTTGTTCCATCGGGAACTCTCTGTCCCATTAGCGACATTTTTTACCGCATCTCTCCATCCATCGGAGGTAATCATACGTCTCATCAGTATCGTATCAGATAGGTCCGTATTTCTCCATCCTGACATCCATTTTTTACTCTTTTCCCACTCAGTTCATTGTCCTTCAGGTTGAGCATCATAGGCTACGCGAGTTATCTGGACCAGAGCATTGAGAAGGGCACGTTGTCTCTCTTCACTGAGTCCTGTATTGAGCGAGGGATCAATAAATGGCTCATTATTGGCTCAAGGAGGATTGATCTCGTTCATGGCTGCCATAGTATTTGTGAGAATCTGCTTATTCTCTAGATTTCAGAACCCGACTGAGTTCAGAAACTCCAGATTTTTCCGAGCATTTCGGGAAAATTCAGAGGCATCAGGCCCTTTGAGTCATTTGATTTGTTCCTGAAGAGTCAACTCCTCCTCTCGTTTTTCTATATAGGCACCGAGTCATCCCTTGAGTTCGAGGATTTTCTTCATGGAGCCTATTCCCCCGTCTATTCTCCTCTGCTTATCAGAAAAATCTGGTATCGGGTATTCTGAGTAGTCCATTACACTTTTGATTTCCTTAATATCTTTTCTATCACTATTGGTACTGGCAAGAAGATCAATAGTTCGGAGTTCGAGTAGATTTTCCTGCGCTCGAACTCTTAGATTGTTTATATCCTCAGGATTAAGTACTTTCCCTCACTCAGTAAGTGCGAGAGCATCACTGATCACACTACTGTCTCTCATTTTTTCGAGATCTTTGATACTGATATTTTCGAGATTTATCTTGATTTTTTCTCCATTTAGTCCTGATTCGAGTGAGGTAGATAGCTCTTTTTTCTCTGATTTGACGGTATTGAGTCT
>JAYVJC010000018.1:0-11476 GCA_043769645.1 Candidatus Altimarinota bacterium | reverse complement strand
AAACAAACATATTAAAGATCCAGTTAGTACTGGATCTTTTTTTAATACCGTTTTTTTAGTAATCTATATAAAATTTTAACCTTCACAAAATATTCAATTTGTACTTTTTCACGTCTTTTTATATAATAAAAATATATATTTTCTCATTGTTTTATAACCTATGGAAAAAGATAAAAAAGTTCGTATCGCTTTTTATATCCGTGTTTCGACTGATGAGCAGGCGAGAGATGGTTTTGGTTTGGATTTTCAACGTAGAGACCTCCAAGGAATGATGACATATCGTGGAGAACACCACGACTGGATTCACGATGATGCGTGCTTATACCTTGATGATTGATATACGGGATCTGATCTCAATCGTCCAGCATATAAGCGAATGATGCAAGATGCCAAGGAATGAAAGTTTGATATCATAGCAGTCTGGAAGATTGATCGTTTTTCACGTAATCTCTCCCACCTTTTGGCTTCTTTTGAAACTCTCCAATCTTACAAGGTTGGATTCTTCTCACTCAAAGAAAATATTGATTTTTCGGGACCAATAGGAAAACTCACTTTTCAAATATTTTGAGCACTTGCTGAATTTGAACGAGAGACAATCAAAATGCGCACACGTGAAGGAAAGAATGCCTCTGCTCGAAGAGGGAATTTTGTTATCAGTGCACCGCCATTTGGTTATGAGAAGATCAAAACTACAGGGGATATTACGAAAAGTCTACGGATTATCGAGTCGGAGGCTGAATGGGTAAAGTGTATTTTTGATTCCTGTATTGATGGAATGTCTCTTGATGGTATAGCAAGAATGCTCAATGAAAACAAAGTTGCAAAGGGTATGTGAAGTTTAAAAAAATCAAAATTTACCAAGTGGTATGGCACCTATGTCCGTGATATCCTCGAAGATACCGCATATATTGGAAATGCCATATATAAACCAAAAAATGAGAAAGGAGAAATTGAACCAATACCCATATCAGTTCCTGAGGTGATCCATCCCCTCACCTTTGAGATTGCACAAAAAGCACTTGAAAAAATATCTGAAAATACCCAAAGAGGATGATGATCAAATACTTATCTTTTATCCAGCAAGCTCACTGATGTTGCCACAGGAAGAGGTTTTGTTTGATACAAGAGATGAAAAGGGTGACACGGATATAGAAGAAAAGGGTTTTGGCAAAATGGAATTTGGACTAAAAATACTGAGATTGCCTGAGAGGCAATAGATGACTATGTATGGCAACATATTCTTGATATCATAGGACAACCTGAGAGACTTTTTGAGGTATATCGAAAACAATCAATCAATGATACCAACTATCGAGAACTTCTTGAAGAAAGAAAAAAGAAAGATAGAGTAATAGAAGAGAGTGAGAGTGTAGAGTTTACTATTGAGCAAATGTTCTTGAAGTGAGATTATGATGAGAATAAGCGAAATAAGCTCGTCAATCACGAAGTAGAGAAAAGAAGAGAGTGGGAAATACGAATCAGTGAGATTGATAAACTTCTTGATGCCATTGTGAGGGCGGAGTCTACAAAATCTGAACTGGTAGCTTTTTCAAAAAACTTGGATATGAACATTCAAAACCTTTCCGATATTCAAAAAAAGGCTCTTATAAATATCCTTGTGGAAAAAATAGAGGTTATTATCAAGAAGACCTGATCCAAAGAGGATATACAGGCGAAAGTCATTCTTCGGTTCGACCAGAAAAACGCCATCCAAAAAATACAGGGTTCGAACCAAAAAAGCTCTCCGTTAAAGGGAAAGCCTTGAAAAGAGAGCTGAAAGTCTGAACTATGGTGGGAATGGCGGGGCTCGAACCCGCGACCTTGGCCTTAAAAGGGCCCTGCTCTACCAACTGAGCTACATTCCCGAACACGATAACTTTAGCATTGAGAGGTGGTAAAGAATGGTGCAAAGAAGCACCAAGTACTACTCTCATGGCTATCGTCGCGTATGATATAAAAAAATAGGGATTTGTCGAATTTATTTATTGATTTTTATCTGTTCCGAGTTTGGATCTACTTTTCTCACGAATAACCTCAACTAAGCATTGCCCGAACTAGGAGAAAAGAGTCTCCATTACAAGCATTGAAATTCACCCTTGCATGGATTCATCTCAAGTCCTCTAGATATCACGTTTTCTTAAAATTATTATCAAATCCACTAATATTACAAGTTATATTCTTCTCTCGTTACTCGCCTCTGGTTTTCATCGCTTCGAGGATTCGCTCGAGGGCGACGACATAGGCACCCGTTCGAAGCATTACCTTATGCTCTGTAGCACTTTTGAGTACTCCTGAGAGTGCGGTTTCCATCTTGAGCTTGAGCTTCTCCTGCACCTCGGCACGAGACCAGAAATAGTTCGCATTGTTCTGTACCTGCTCGAAGTAAGAAACCGTGACCCCTCCAGCATTCGCGAGGATATCAGGAATCACTGGGATCCCTTTCTCGAAGAGCACCGTATCTGCATCGGGAGTAATCGGACCATTCGCGAGCTCCATAATCAGAGAAGCCTGTACTTTCGAGGCATTCTCACTGGTAATCTGATTTTCCAGAGCGGCTGGGATCAGGATATCACACGTGAGCTCGAGAAGTTCAATATTGGAAATCTGGGATCCTCATCTATACTCAGAAAGAGATTTTTTCTCTGATTTCAGTTGTACGATTTGCTCAATATCAAGTCCCGATGCATCGTAGATGCCTCCGTGGGAATCCGACGTTCCGATCAGGATCGCTCCTGTTTTCGAAATAAGTTCGATCATATTGAGTCCGGCATTTCCCGCTCACTGGATCACTACTTTTTTTCATTTCAGTACGTCACCTTTTATTTTCAAATAGGCTTCAAGGGTATAGAGTCCCCCCTGAGCGGTTGCCGTATCACGACCGAGAGATCCCCCGATAGCAAGAGGCTTTCCAGTAAAGGTTCCAGGAGTCCAGTGTCCAACGAGACGAGAGTACTCATCCACCATCCACGCCATAATCTGTCCGGTCGTATTCACATCTGGAGCTGGGACATCATCGAGGGGTCCGAGGTATTTATAGAGTTTCTGAACCCATCCACGAGAGAGTCGTTCAAGTTCTCCGACTGAGAGCTCCTTCGGATTGACGATAATACCACCCTTCCCTCCTCCGAGCGGGAGGTCGAGCGTCGCGGTCTTGATACTCATCCAAGCGGAGAGTGCCATGACCTCATCTTTATTCACATCTTGATGGTAGCGAATCCCTCCTTTATACGGACCTCGAGCCGCATTATGCTGACTACGGTATCCAGTAAATATACGAGTCGTTCCATTATCCATTCGCACGGGAATGGCAACTTCGATAATACGTTCTGGTAAAAGGATTTTTTCGAACTGACTATCATATCTCCCCTCGAGAAATACGTAGGCGGCACGCATCTGAGTCTGGGCAGAAAGAAAAGGATTATTGGGTGTCATATAAAAAATTAGAAGTTAGAAAATTTTATCTGAATATACTATGAAGTCAACGTATAATGAGAATTATTCTCATTATACCTCTTGCTTTTTCTTCGAGCTATTTCGGGACATATTTTTTGACACGGTTTTAAGTGATTTTTTCAGGGCTTCGAATCATCGATCAATCTCCTCATAGGTAATCACAATCGGTGGTTCGATACGTGAGGTGATCGCACTATTGAGGGTTCCGGCAATAAGTACTCCGTTTTTGAAGAGCTCCGCTGTTACCTGGTAGCCAATATCTGAGGACTGAAAGTGTTGCGCCATAAGGAGTCACTTTCCTGATACATGTGAATAGATTTGAGGGTATTTCTTGACGAGTTTCTGGAGTTTTTGCATCATATACGCTCCCTTTTCTTCAGCTTGTTTTGGATAGTTATCACGAAGGGCGACGTGTATAGCGGCGATTGCGGCACTACAAGCGAGGGCTCCGCCTCCGGTCGTAGTCGTATGGATAAATGGATTCGGATGCATCATGCACTGCCATATTTCTTCAGTGGATACAAATGCCGAAATCGGCATGACTCCCCCACCGAGGGATTTCGCCATCGTCATAATATCTGGCACCACTCCCCAGTGATCGACCCCCCACATCTTCCCCGTACGACCTATCCCGGTCTGGACTTCATCAGCGATGAGGAGGACTCCATGTTCCTTAGTAGCAGCCCTGATTCGAGGCCAGAAATCATCTGGAGGCACGATTGCACCGGCTTCTCACTGAATAGGTTCCATCATCACGGCGGCAATTCAGACGCCAACGGTCTCGCAGATTTCAAGCTGTCGTTCTACTGCTGCGGCATCTCCGTAGGGAACATGGTAGACTGGGCCACCGTAGAGCTGACCAACCGGTTCTCGGTAATCCTTTTTTCCGATCATCGAAAGCGATCCCATAGTCTTCCCATGGAACCCCTTCACCGCGACGATAAAGCCTGCTTTTTTGGTATACATTTTCGCGAGTTTGATCGCTCATTCATTCGCTTCGGTACCACTTCCCGCAAAAAATGAATACTTCAAATCTCCTGGAGTAACATCTGCGATAAGACGAGCCAGTACCCCTCGAAGTGGATCGATCAGTTCTTGAGATGGCATCGGCGTATGGAGGAGTTGGGCCTGGACCGCCGCAACCACATCGGGATTCGACCATCCATGATTCATCATCCCGTAGCCACCGAGCCAGTCGATATACTCTCGCCCGAGGACATCCTGGAAGATCGCTCACTTCCCCTTCCATTCGACCGCTACACAGTCACCTGGGATGATACCACAGTGATCAGCGAGGGTGACCGACTTCCGATAATCAAGCCATCCCGCATTGAAATGCTCTCGGAAGTTATAGAGTGATTCCTTGATAATCCAGCCCGCTTCATCGGGAAGAGGGTCATTTGGTTGTTTGATCACATCGAGCCACTTAGTGCTATATTCGAGGATCTTCTTCTTTTTTTCTTTCATAGAGTAAAATAATAGAACTTCTTCACTGTATCATAATTTAATTTCTAAAGCAAAGAAATGACACAATTTTATACCCCCAATTTCCTCGAATATATCGACCTCTCAGTTTGATAAGAAGACCTATAGAAAAATTAGCAAAAACAGCATAAAACCAGAAAAAAGAATTCTCAAAGGTAAAAAAAGGGAGGGAAATCAGAAGACAAGAAAGAGAAAGTGCCGTAGTAAACCAAACGAGCGCATCCTCCGTTCTCGGATCGATCCATACCTTCTTGATGGTTGGGAGTGAAACAATCATATCAACCAATACCATAGCCATCACCGCTTCTCGCATCCCATAGATATTGATCCCGATCATCACGAACACCGCAAGGAGAAGTGAAAGATAATCAAAACGCGAGAGTTGAATTTTGCGTATCATCCACCACCCACAGCTCACTCCTATAGCGAGAGCAAGCGTTCGAGCTGTGACTGAGAAAAGTGACCATGTCCAGCCATTTACCTCGAAGAGGATATAGGTATTCGTCGCAGCGAAGAGAAACCAGATCGTCCAGCTAAAGGGGTGTGGGACGACCCTCCCGTGAAAAACATGGTAGATATATGGAACAAACCCCACCATGTAGAGGAGGGTAGATATCAATGAAAAAATAAAAGCTTGCGACATAGGAGTATTTACGCGTTTCGGGTCTTGGGTTCTGAAATAACCTTGATATTACAAAGTTCATGAAATCCCCACTTCCCATGTTCACGACCAATTCCAGAAGCCTTATATCAACCGAATGGATCCGAAGGGATACAGTAGTTTACATTGTTACGTTGGACCATCCCACTCTTGATGTGTCGAGCGAGGAATTCGAACACTTCATCATCTTCCGCAAAGACATAAGCTCCAAGTCCATACTCAGTATCATTCGCAAGTGAGAGAGCTTCTTCGAGTGTTTCATATGATACTATAGGGAGTATCGGACCAAACACCTCTTCTTTCCAGACTCGCATTTCGGGTGTTACACTTCCGAGAATAGTAAGTGGTATATAAGCACCTTTCAAGGTTTCATCAGGACGATTCACAGCGCGTACTTTTGCTCCGAGTAAGAGAGCATTTTGAGCCTGTGAGTGAATAGCTCGAAGCTGATGCTCTGATACCAGTGGACCGACATCGACCGTTTCATCGAGAGCATTTCCTATTTTCTTCGAGAGGAGTTTTTCTCGAAGTTTTTCGACAAGCTCCTCATACCGAGAGCTATGGACGATGAGCCGTTTGAGCCCATCACACATCTGGCCAGAGTTCGAAAACCGCATAAAGTATATCGTCTCGAGGACACTATCTATATCAGCATCTTCCGTGACAATTCCAGGAGCTGAGCCGCCAAGCTCCATCACAGCAACTATCCCTTTTTCATGAGCCTTGCGAGAGAGAGCTCTTCATACCATCGTACTCCCGGTAAATGTGATCCCATCGATCTCTTGATCCGTGAGAAAATCCCCAGTCTTCCCATCTCCATAGACCTCCATCCAGACTCACTTTGGGAGAGATGATTCCTCGACTATAGAAGCGATAAGTTTTCCAGTCAGGATCACTTCCTTCGATATTTTCCATATGACCGTATTCCCAACAAGAAGTGGCTGGATACAAGCCCAGATACAGAGCATAAATGGGTAATTCCATGGGGTAATAGCAGCGATCACCCCCTTCGGTTCATAGTAGACCGTATGAATCTCTCCTTCATTTTCGAATACGACTTCAGGACTCAGGTATTTTTCAGCGTTTTCGAGATACCAGAGGAAGTAGTTGAGCCCATACTGGACCTCATCTCGGGCGAGTCGAATCGGCATCCCCATCTCCTGAGCCACACTCTGAGCTATCATTTCTTTTTTGACAAGAAACCTGGTATAGAGGTCTTGGAGGAGATTGATTCGATCCTTTAATGATTTTTCACACCACATTCAACCAGCTTTTTTCGAGATAGCTACCATTTCGACAATAGTAGATTCAGAGGTAGACTCGACAAAACCGATGATGTTATAGTTATCTGAGGGATTGGTAGAGGAGATACGGCTCATAAAAGAAAAAGGTATACCATAATCATAGCATACTCTTTTTAATAAAGCAAAAATCCCCTCTTCATTTTGAGGGAAGATTTATCATATCTCATTACTCTCAGCTCCAGGTGGTAAAAGTAGCTGGGATTATCGCTCATCTTGCCCGCATACAGAGAGCATCAAGTTCGGTAAATATCTTTCCATAAGATGCACTATGTTCTTTATCAAAGAGAGGTTCTAGTCACGATCATGGGATGGATGACTGACTTAAAAAAACCCCAATTCTCCCCCTCAAAAGACGAACCAGATCATTATTAATAGTATCTATCCGTTTTTGTAATATATCTATATCAACCACATCTCCATTCACTTTTACTTCCTCTTGGATCGTTTTCGACTTATCCATTATTGCATCCCAGAATCTATCTGAAGTTTCTCGCAGGTATGCGATATCTTTTCCGAGAATTGCTTCTAGTTGAAGAAACATCCTCTCTTTCTCTGCTTCTTCTTTATCTGAATCGATTATTGAATCTCAATGAGCGAGTTTATATACACTGATTTGCGAAGATACTGTATCTCTCTCAACTAAACGTTTTACCATAAGGGTATCTATAGCATTTACTGCCTCTTCAAAGTTGATTACTACTCTAGGTTCTAACATATTTGTCACATGATTTTGCACAATTGACGAAGGTGGTGATGAAGGGGCTCATTCTTGATATCTAGATTGAATATAAGGATCTTCTTGAGCTCTAGATACATCAGGTTTAGGCATAGGAAAAAATATTATGAGAATATAATGTTATATAATCTATTGTCAACTAAATTCCGTGCATTTACTTCATTTTGAAGTGTAGATGGTTTTTATGGAGTAAACAATTTCAAAATAAGAAAATTATTAAAGTCTGATATAAACTATAGAGTATGTGACCTTTTATATATTTTGTCTATCCTGTACCCATCTATCAATTTTCCCAATAGCATCGTCATCCGCCTTCGATACTACTTGAATACCTTGTCTTACGACTTGATCTAATCCCATAGTATTACCTGAAAAAACAAGAATTTGATTAGCTCATAAGGCAAATTTTCATTTGAGTCTATCTAATACATCTAGTAGATTATTCCCTGGTGTATCTCACTCAGAAAGGGGAAATACCCTATTGGTTACGACGAAAGTTTCCTTATTTGCTTCTAAAGTTTTTTGAAGAGTGTCATATAACGATCGCCAAGTAGAATGAATTACCACAGTCACCTCTCCCTTACCGACAGTCCCAGCTACCTGTCAAGCAAGGTAAGAATCATCCTCAAGCAAATGTACAGTACGTCTTGACATATAATAATATTGTAAAATATCTTTAGCAAAAAATATACTGGATCTCGTTGTATTGTCAAATATATTTTTTAGTTTTTTATAAATATTTTACTTTTCCTTCATTTTCTATACAATCCCCTCATTAAAGTTTTACAGTTTAACAGTATTACAGTTCTACAGAGCTGAATCATGCATTTCTGTAAAACTAAGAAACTGTTACTCTATTATACTCTCCTTATGGCTCGCTGAGACACCATCATCCGCTTCGACGAAGTCACCTTCGGCTTCTCCCCTTCGAAACCGCTCCTTGATGAAGTGGATTTTTCGGTACGAGAAGGAGCGAAGATTACGATCATGGGGCAAAATGGAGCAGGGAAAAGCACGATTTTTAAGCTGATCATCAAGGAACTCGCTGGAAAAGAGGGACGTATTCTTATCACTGGTGGGACCCACATCGCAATCGCAAAACAAGTGATGCCTCACGATGATAAACTTCTCACGATCCAGGATTTTTTCCGAAAGTACTCTCGAAGTGATGCACACAATATCGACCGAGATATTCGTGACTGTCTCGATGCCGTAGACTTTGTCCCGGTCGTCCCCGTCGGATCGACGATGTCGAAGGAAGAAGTTTTTACAAATTTCCTCGCTCGAGTCGTCGGAAGCTTTTCGGGTGGTCAACAGGCTCGCCTCCTCCTCGCGAGTGCACTCATCCAGAAGCCAGATATCCTCCTCCTCGATGAACCGACGAATAACCTCGATACCGCTGGAATCTGGCACCTTACCGAGTTTCTACAGAATTATGATAAAACCGTACTTGTCATCTCCCATGATGCCGAGTTTCTCAACGCCTTTACTGATGGGATCCTGTACCTCGATGTCTTCACCCGCAAGGTCGAACAATTCGTCGGGAACTACCACGATGCCGTCGAACAAGTCGAACGACGCATCGAAAATCAGAATCGAGAAAATGCTCGACTCGCGAAAGAAATCCAAGCCAATAAAGACCAAGCAAATGTCTTCGCTCATAAGTGAGGAAAGCTTCGAGCGGTCGCGAAGAAAATGGTCGAAAAAGCTGAAGAACTCGAAGCTTCAAAGGGCGAGGTTCGCCGAGAAGACAAAACCATCCGTGAATTTTCTATCCCGAACCAGGAAGGCATCGGTGGGAAAATCCTCTCGCTCACGAGTGTCCAGATCATCCGAGACCACCATCCGATCGAAAAAGAGGTCAATATTACCCTCGGGAAGAATCGTCACCTCCTTCTTTCTGGACCCAATGGTATCGGGAAGTCTACCCTCCTCGAGAGTATTGCCAAAGGTACAGCGCTTGGTGCGAAAATAGGCGAGAATGTAAAAATCGGGTACTACCGACAGGATTTCTCGACACTTGATTTCTCTCAGACGGTCTGGGACTCTCTGATGGAAAGTGCCAATAATAATATAAAAGAATGAGATCTTCGATCCATCGCGGCCGGATTCCTCATCACCGGAGATATCCTCGCGAATCAGATCGGAGCCTGTAGTGAGGGTCAGAAGTGACTCATCATGTTCGCAAAGCTTGTCCTCGAGAAGCCAGGACTCCTCATCCTCGATGAACCGACCAATCATATCAACTTCCGCCACCTTCCTGTGATTGCCAAAGCCCTCGATGAATATGAAGGAACGATGGTGATGGTCTCACATATCGACGAGTTCGTCTGGCAGGTCAGGATTGATGAGTATCTGGAGTTGGAGTAAAATTATTGTTTTACAAACCTTGTGTTACTACTCTGTATCTAAAGTTGGAATAATTACTGGCGCCTTCAACGGAATACTTTCCACTTTTATATGTACAAGTAGGTACAATTTGGGGTCACTCTCATTCAACCCTTCTACCTTCTTCATGATAACCAAGGACGATTTTTGCATTTTCATTAACTATATTATCAACTCATTTACCTGTTTCGCCTCAGATACCGTTTCAAATAGAAAAAGGTATAATACTTCAGTCGGCTAATCGAACTGCTTTAATTGAATATAATTGTTCTGGCTTTTTTGGGTCCCTTTGAATTTGAACAGCTTCTTTGGTACCACGAAACTCTACATTTACTCATCCAGACTGGGCAGTCTGTTGTTCTTCTCGAGCAATGACTCATGCAACTAGTCTTTTGCATGCTTGTATTCTCTGTTGAATAATTGGATTGATTGTATCTTCTGTAGGAGCTTTACTCATATCACACCCCGCTAATGCAACAAAGCTGGCTAACAAATATTTTCATGTACCCATTTGAGTGTTGGTTAATTTAAATTAAAACATAAGAACTTATAATATATTGTCAAATATATTTTTTAATTTTTAATACTTTTTTGGATTTTCCGCTAGATTTCTTTCGATGCATACATGCGATGCCTCACCTACATCTCGATGAATATGAGGGGATGATGGTCATGGTCTCACATATTGACGAGTTCGTATGGCAAGTGAGAATAGATGAGTATCTGGAGTTGGAGTAAACCAAAAAATTATCTCTGAAAATATTCTCGTGCGGGTATTTCTACTATCTTTTCTAATGGATTTTTACGAACAAGAACTCTATGTTCATTTTCTGCTGGATACCATTTTTCTGTATTTGTTTGTACAACTCATGAAAGGTCTGAATCTCTCGCTGCCATGAGAAGGATTTTATCTCGTTCCGATGCATCTCATGGAAATCGAGTCGTATCTTTATTGGATCCGGCACGTAACTCCTTCAGTGTCCAAAAACGTCCGTTTATGTATACTTTACGACCTCACACTTCAACGGGAGTTACAAAACCTACAGGAATAGTATTGTCTGGAATATAAAGTTGAGTCTTATGATACACTCGAGCTATGATCAAATCTGCAGGATTAGGAACGAGTGGAGTAAGTCATAAAAATATACCCACCTGATTGAGCTCATCATCTGTTAAAACTGCTACGTCTCACTGAACAGCAAGTTGTAGTTTTTCAAATTCATGTGTGTATTCTATTTCTCTTCATCGAGGTGTATCATTCACAATTTCGTGAAATGTATGAATATAGCGTGGCGCGTCAGCCTTATATTGAGATGGATTTACTGGAGTTGGATGATTCATAAGATATATTTTAGGGTCTTCCCCAGTTGACGGTAATTCCTTACCTCATATACTGGCTCTATGGAGACGAAAAACCTATATCGAAAAAAATCCCGTATTTGAAACAAG
>JAYVJC010000017.1:0-11577 GCA_043769645.1 Candidatus Altimarinota bacterium | reverse complement strand
TCGGATCTGGACTCCCACTCATCCAACCGAATGGGATGATCATCCGCGAAGCGATCAAGGACTACCTCTGGGACCTCCACAAGGATAAGGGGTACCTCAGAGTCTGTACTCCGCACCTCGCGAAGGAAGAGCTCTACCAGACTTCTGGACACGCGGGAAAGTACCTCGAAGATATGTTCTCCGTCTATGGGGGAACGAGTAAGGAGAATTTCTTCCTGAAACCCATGAACTGTCCGCACCATATGCAGCTCTTCGCAGATAACCAATTCTCCTATCGAGATATGCCGATCCGCTATTTCGAACCCGCGACCGTCTACCGCGATGAGAAGACGGGACAACTCTCAGGACTCACTCGAGTCCGCTCGATCACTCAGGATGATGGTCATCTCTTCTGTCGCGTAAGTCAAATTAAAGAAGAAGTAAGTACAGTTGTCGATATCGTGAAGGAATTTTATACTACTTTTGGCCTGATGGAATGATACTGGGTTTCCCTCTCGATCCGCGATCCGAAAACCCCGGAGAAATACCTCGGAGGAGATGAAGTCTGGCAGATTGCCGAGAAGGCCCTCGAAGAAGCTGCTATTGCGAATAAACTCAACTACCGACCGATGCCTGGTGAGGCTGCTTTTTATGGACCGAAGCTCGACTTCATGTTCCAGGATGCGATCGGACGAGAGTGGCAGCTCGCTACCATCCAATGTGACTTCAACCAGCCGAACCGGTTCGAGCTCTCGTTCAAAAATGAACTCGGAGAAGATGAACAACCAGTCGTGATCCACCGAGCGATATCGGGAAGTCTCGAGCGGTTTATGGGGATTATGATCGAGCACTTCGCCGGAACCTTTCCCCTCTGGCTCGCCCCAGAACAAGTGCGCATTATCCCCGTTGGGGAAGCATTCTTCGACTATGGAAATGAGGTATTCGCACTTCTTCGGAAATCCTGACTCCGCGTCAAACTCGATGATTCGACTGACTCCCTCGGGAAGAAGATCCGCAATGCGGAAACCGAGCACTCGAACTATATCCTCGTCGTCGGTGAGCAAGAGAAAAATGCTCGCACTCTCGCCGTGAGGAATTTCAAGACCAAAGGACAATCTGTCGAAAGTATCGAGGACTTCACGAAGCGAGTGAAGGAAGAAATCGAGAAAAAGTCCCTCTAGTCACCAAAGTGTAAAAATATTATTATTAATTCCTTTTTTATGAAGTACTCCTCTCTCGTGTCTATTATTTTTTCTCTCTTAATAATTTCATGCAGTATTCCTTATTCACAATGATGAAACTCAATGAAGAATAAAACCATTTCAAAGAATAAAGAAACTCTTATCAGTATAAGTTGTTCAGCTACGAATCCCAAATTTACGACTGAGATACATGTACTGAATGGGAAAGTATTTCGAAAGATTTATGGGGAAGAAGATACAAAAGGACAAGATAGACAACTGAAGCTAAAAGAAACACACTACCTTCTCATGGATGGGAAAAGAGAATATACATGGATAGAACAAACTATCAATGGGGAAAAACAAAAGACCTTAGCCTGGAGTAAAGCTATTACAGAAAAAGAGATACAAGCATATAGAAATGCTTTAAAAACGAATAAATCGGAATTACTAAAGAAAATGAATTGTACAAAATTTTCAGCAAAAAATGATCAAATGTTCCACGTTCCTGATAATATAGTTTTTAATGACCAGGATGAGTCATATAATAAACTTACACCATCTGAAAGAGATGCTGAAAAAATTTGGCTTCTTTCGTTTTAAGCTATTGAGGTTAATTCAGAGGCTTTACATAAGAGTAAATGCTTTAAGTTTAGCTAATATGTATGAGACCTATTATTCTTCATAAACAAGAGGAGTTGGATCGAATCGAAAAGTAATATTTCAATCAGTATCGATTCCATCAAACATCCATCCATCACTATCAGTAAAGTGTTGCCCCTTAAGCTGAGAAAAATTTCTGATAATAAGGATTCAGAGCACCCTGCTTTTCCACGCTTTTGTGATGTTATGGGCAATGGTTATTCATAATTCTGTCTCTGAAACAGCATCGATAAATTGAGTATATGGGACAGTAAAATAACTTCTTCATTCACTATCTATACGTAGCTCTTTTCAATTGGCTTCCTGAGGTGTTGGTAAAGAGCCAATAGTATCTATCATATTTCCTGGCCTCCCCACGAGGTACTCAAAACACAGGAATCGACACGCCTCATTCCATATCTGTATTATATCTTCCTCAACACTTTCTCATAGTGAAAATATTGGCACTCAATACGATCCATGAAAACAGCAAGTCCTATAAAATAAATCTATTTCTGCACTGGGGATTTTATTTCAGCTATCTAGCTTGGATCAGATTTTATGACATATTGAGAGAAGGAGGTTTTGTATGGGGGAAAGTCGAAGTCACTCTAATTCCTTTGATCAAATAGTAGATAAAGCCATATTTACAGTAATAAATTCAGTCTAGAATATTTATAAACTATTAATAGTCAATTTCTCTTTACAAATTAGTAATGATAGTATACTAAATATATATGAAAAATGTTTATACGGACTATACTTCCATTCTCGAGGCACTTCCAGAGGATCTCGCACTTAATCCCTGACTGAAATGATGGGCTATAGAAGTAGAGTGAATTTCCCAGAAAAAAGTGAATTCACTTTTGGAAAACGGGTTTCTCTACCACTATATCGAGGATACTCTCCTTGAACAGAGAGAAAAGAGAACTTCCGTCTGACTCACGACCGATATTTATAGTTATGATAAATCCATGCGACAAAGGATTCTTGGAAAAGCGAGTCTCTACAACCTTATGCGCGAGGCATTTTGTCTTCCTGAAGACGCTCGTCAAGTCCCGAGGCCAGATCTCACACCAGAACAGATACATACCCTTCCCGCTTCACTGGTAATACAACCAGAGTATATCCCCGATAGTCTGATGGTAGGACTCTGATTTATGTCTGAGTCGGAAGCGAGAAAGATGTTTGACGGTGAAAAAATCGAGCGGAAGATCGAGAAAATCGAAGCCATCAAAGATATATTTACACATACTATTCCTCTTTCTCTTGCTGATGGTACGACGACTGCGCGTATTTCCTGTATCCATAAACCCTGAGACCCAAATGATGGGAAATATATCGTCTTTCAGGAACTCAGTCACTTAGTCGATGGAAAAAAGGTGACAAATATCAAGGTATCAGTCTATGGTGATGTACTGAGTGTGATTCGTAGTCAAAGGTATGCCTTTGATACGCTAGGTAGTACGGGAGAATCCCTTCAAGGCATACGTGATGAGGATTTGACTCCCTTGATAGAAATGCGGGGGGGATGAGATCCAAGCGATACAGCATACAGTATAATCAGCGTAGTCGAGAAATTAAGTTGAAGGAGGGGCTACGAGGTAGAGCGGGCAGAGTCAAGGCTCAGGTGAGTGGACTTTCATCCAGAACGAGACCAGCTTCGTATGATGTGAGCTCGCAATGATCTCAAAACAGCGGTAAGAGAAAAGTCTGGAAAGAAAAAAGAAATTCTTTCACAAGTAGAAAGACTTTCCGATATGGAACGTTTCGAACGGTGAAGGTTTCTTGCTTTTTATAAACATGTTACACGGGATTTATCCCGCTTCTCTGAACTACTCGATCAGAAATCAGAATTCCAAAGTCTCGGTCAGTTTCTCACTTCCAATAGTGAGATGAGTGCAGCACTCGAGATGATTCTCAAAAGAATGAGTGATTATAATACACATTTGTGACAAAGTTTTCTCCCTCTCCTCGGTCACCCCTATCATACAATCCCCGAGATATTCTCGAGAAATATATCAAATCTGAAAGATAAAGCAGTTATAGATGAAGTCACGTTCAAAAAATTTATAGACTTTTTCTGGGAAATCCAACTGGTAGCAGGAGAAATCATGACCCTAGAAAGAGAACATTATGAAAGCCTCGAGAGTAAGGATATAAAAATCATATCCCCTGAACAAAGAGACAGGATAGATCATCAAAAAGTACAGGAAGAATCGACGGGAGATCTCCTCGAGAAACTTTCAGAGATAGCATAAAGAGAAAATTCTACTATTCGTCAACACATTTTTTTTGCACTTTATTCGATTTCGTCGAATATAGAATAATATACTTTCTTATGGGCACACGCATTTTCATACTACTTGGTCTTATGTTCTTCCCAAGTATTTTAGATGCGGAAACTCTCAGTAGTGATAACTTCATCCTCACAGATAGCTATGGGAATACGACTGCACAGCTCACGAAATCTGGAGAAGGGACTCCTGCTCTTTTTTTCTACGATAAGAATCATACTCCTCGTATCAGTATCGGCCTCTACGGCGACGGTGTCCCTGGGATCGTGATTAATGATGAAAAATGACTTGCAACCGGTATTCTCAGGATGGTAAATAATCAGTGAGATCCTGTGCTCGTCCTCAAAGAATATGGTCAAGATAAAGTCATCATCGATAAAAACGGATTCAGAAACGCATCAGCTTGGGACTTTATGGCAGTCATTAATATGCTCATAACTGGACTCGCTTGAGGATTTATCGGTGGATTCGTAGCGGTGTATATCATCGAACAAAGAAAAAGAAATATGCCAGTTTCTTTCGGTTCGAGCTTGTAAAAACAGATTTTTATGGCTTCGTTCGTCAATTTTTTATGCTTACCGCGATAAAATCGATATTCCTTTCTAAACTATCTTTACCTATTCTTCATACTCTATTATTCATTCTTCATTATTAATTCTTAATTATTCCCTATGGATTTCTTCTCCCTCATGTTCTCGCCTTTTGCTCACCCGGCTCTCCTCACCGGTGGGACACTCATCTTCTTCGTCCTCGGATGGCTCTGGTACAACCCGATCACTCCAATCGGGAAAATCTGGATCAAGTACTTCCCGATGCCAGAGAAAATGCCGGCGCCACACCAGTTCATCGTGATGATGCTATTCCAGCTCTTAATGGGACTCATTATCACACATACCGTGATGACGATATGGTTTATACTATGAGGTACTTATATTCATTGTTGAGGTATGGCAGTGGAATGTCCGATTTGATATAATTGAAACATGTGAAACATCCAAAATACCCTCATGATCATCAAGATTTTTATGGGATTTGTATTTATCAAAGACCTCGGACATTGGTTTTTCGAGAAAAAACCTTTTCCACTTGTCCTGATTGGAGTCGGTTACTACCTCATCGGGATCCTCGGAGTTTGTGGACTTCTGAGCTATTTTTTATAGTTGGGAAGGGTATGATTGACCTAGAAGAATCTTTTTAACACTTCACCCCCTATGAATACTCACATAGAGTCTTGCGCTCTTGGAGATGGGTTTCGAGAACTACTCGGGAATAAAGTGTGGTATTTTCGAGATAAAATCCATAGAACTCTTACTCATAAGAAAACCCCCTATATTCTAGCGAGTCTTGTTTTTATTGCCGTTGAGGCCATCCTTATCGAAGAGTGTCTTCCATTGGCTGGTTTCCTTTTCAATGGAGTGCTTGCGACGGCTCCTTCGATTCTTATAGCGAGTATGATAGAGTAAAAATCTCGATTTGAGATCAGGCTCAATTGAAAAGATCAACTTCATAAGTTTTTTAGTTGATGGCTTTTCCCTTTTTGATTTCTCAAGTTTTCAGAGCTATTTCAACTCTTCGACAAAAACTCCACATATGGAAGTAACAGATTCGTGCCATATTCCCATCCGAACTCATGGCAAACCCTGGAATATGTCCATGTATATCTTGAAAAATTCCTAATATCAGATTAAGGCTGGGCTTTTCTATACCGAAATCCCTCTCAAGAAGAATACGAACTCGATTCACCGTCGTAAGTATATACCCATCATGGTTTGCTGGAGTATAAGCAAATGGCACTACCCGAAAATATGGCTCAACCACTGATTCTGGTGAATATTGTACTTTTCTCATAATTAGAAAGGAAAAAGACTTCTCGAATCCCGAGAAGTCTTTGAGTAAATAGTTTCTACACTCAAACACTTCTCTAGAAGAAAAGAAGGAGAAGGGCGAGAAAGTAGGTTGAGGACGACATATTTATTATTGAGTTACAGTTTCAGCAACTGGAATACTCGTAGGTTGTCTCATCTTTTCAAGAATAGTTATTACTTCCCCTGGAACAGTCTGTATAAGGACTGCCACCTCTTTCACATTATTATTTGAGGGAACTTTGAAAGCTATGAGGGATCATTCTATCATGGGCTCACGTAATCCATCTTCTGGGGATGGGAATGAGTATACAATCTTGTTTACAGTAAATCAATCCTCATTGGAATCGGTAACTATTCAGACTGTATATCCCAAATCTTCTGGGTAGGCGGCGAAGTATTGCTCCATAAAATAAAAAGATAAATAAATAAAAACTTCCCTGTTTCCGGGGAAGTTTTGAATGTATGAGGTTCTCCTCCTACGCACAAATACTTCCCCTGTACGAGAGAAGAATAAGCACGAGGATGAGATTCATAGAATTCATACTTTCAATATATAGAGATAGGGAGTTTTGTCAAAAAATTAACTTCGAGTTATCGATCGTATATCTTCAGCTGAAATATTACTGACTCTTTGAAGGACCCATTTAGCTACGATATCTACTCCTGAATGAAAAGTATCACTGGTATTATAAGTAATAGCTCAAGCCAATACACTTGCACTGATCAGTCCTCAAATCCTTCGTTTTCGCATTCCAGGAGTGTCCAATCAGGAAGGGGTGACAGGTTTATAAACCTTTTCTGAAGAATTTTCTGTTTCCATAAAAAAATACTAAAAGGCTAAAGAAATTTAATATAGATATATTACTATTTATGTCAATTTTTTATCTCTGTAATTCCCTTCTTTCCCGTTGCAAAAGCCATCTTTTTTCATACTCTGGATGTACTATTTATCTATTTATCTGTGATCCGAAGAACCCTCACTTACCTTGCCAAGGCCATTACTATTCTTTTTGCGCTGCTCACGTTCGCGCTCGTTATCATTTCTCTCGTGCGTCCTGAGTGGATCAAACTCGGGATTGAGTGGATTGGGGAGCTCATTCGACATATCGGCGCGTGGAATTACCTGATCGCCTTTCTCTCTGCTTGCATCGAGTCTCTCCCGATTATCGGGACTGCCGTCCCTGGGATGAACGTGATGATCCTCGTCGGTGGATTCTGGGGGAAAACCCATATCCTAGGAACTATCATCTCTGCGATCGTCGGAGCGATGCTCGGGAACTACCTCGGATACTGGATCGGGAAATGGTATGGGACGAAGATTATCGAAAAGTATGGTGACTGGATCGGGCTCGGCAAGACCGAGACACGCATCCTCCACAAACAGATCGAAAAAAATGGATTCTGGTATATCGTACTTGGAAAGTTTCATAATTTTACTCGCGCCTTTGTCCCCTTCATCGCGGGTGCAAGTGGGATGAGAGAAGATAAGTTCTGGATGTACAATATGGTCGGATCGATCGTCTGGGCCATGAGTATCATCACGCTTGGGATCCTCTTTATCGACAACTACGAGAGCATTCTAGATAATCTCGGGAAGATTATGCTCGGAGTCATCATCGTCGTCGCTCTCTATATCTACCGATTCAAACGGGATGCCTGGAATACCTACCTTCGTGACAAACAAGCAGAGATCGAGGAACGAGTCGGGAAGTAGAGGAGATAGCACGGAGCAGATAGCTTGTAGCTTATAGTAAATAGGAGAACAAGAAAATTTATAATATACCACATGGTTATATGAACCAATTTAAAGACTTACTCGTGTGGCAAAAATCTAGAATCCTAGTAAAAGAAGTGTACCTGCTTTGTGCACATTTTCCTAAGAATGAACAGTTTGGCTTAGTAGATCAGATAAAACGTTCGAGTATATCTATCCCGAGTAATATTGCAGAGTGAAATAGCCGGTGATGACAAAAAGAACAAATTCACTTCCTATATATCGCACGTGGATCTTGTGCGGAATTAGAAACTCAGGTTATACTCGCCACTGATATTTGATTTGTCGATGAAACTATAAGTAAGCCAATCCTAGAAAGTATAGAAGAAATCTCTAAAATGCTCGTCTGACTTATAAAATCAAAACAATAAGCAATTTCTTTATCTTCGAAAAAGCTACCTGCTACCTGCAAACATCTATCTGCTATAAGCTACCTGCTATCTGCTATAATCTCCCTACTACCCATGTCCTTCCTCACTGCACTCATCTTCTACTTCATCACCTCTTCTATCGTCTGATATGGTATATTGTTGACCGTTCAACGAATATGGAAACACTATACAGTTCTCGATCGTCCCCACCTTTATAAAACTGAACATGGCCGAAAGCCGGTTCCCTATGGGATCGGT
Organism: Candidatus Altimarinota bacterium; assembly: GCA_043769645.1. GTDB lineage: Bacteria > Patescibacteriota > Gracilibacteria > BD1-5 > UBA2023 > JAYUDN01. The sequence goes on along the minus strand of JAYVJC010000017.1, from coordinate 3,210 downwards.
ATTGCTATCATGATGACGCTCCTCGTCATGTCGGTTTGACTCCCCTACTCTTTCGATATACCAGTGACACTCGAACATCGACTCCACATCATCCTCATCCTCGGGAGCATCATCACACTCGTAAGCTTCCTCGATGACCTGGACACCATCGGAAAAGGTCGAGTCTCCGTTCCTCCGCTCGCGAGGCTTCTTATGCAGATATTGGTCGGGATTACGATCGGGATTACGAGTATCAAGATCAGCTATGTATCAAATATCTTCTGAGGTATTACCTTTCTTGATCATTACTTTATCGACTTTACTCTCTTTCATCAGTCCATTACGATCTACTATATCCCGGTCCTGATAACCACACTGTGGTATGTGTTAGTATTTAATAGTGTTAATTTTTCTGACGGCATACCAGGCCTGACAGGATGATTTTCCCTGATCAGTTTTTTCATCATCGGATTTCTCGCGATCAAACTCTACGCAACCGATACGACGATCGCCTCGAGAGAAAATAGCCAGTTTATCCTCATACTTCTCTCGATACTCATCCCGATTACCTACCTCGTAACCCGTATGGATATAAGGCGTTCGGGGATTATGGGTGACTCAGGGACGATTATCCTGGCATTCTTCATCGCGACCCTCGCGATTATCGCCGGAGGGAAGATAGCGACCGCGATGTCGGTTCTCGGCATCTACCTCATCGACTTCGTCTATGTAATCAGTGCGCGGATCTTCGCATGACAGAATCCGATGAAATGAGATCAGACCCATCACCTGCACTATAGGCTCCTCGAGCTCGGATTTTCACAGTCAAGCATTCGAGATATTATCTACTTTCTCGCAGGATTTTTCGGAATCACCTCGATATTTCTTGATACCAGTGGCAAGATTATCCTCTTTGTAGTGATGTGACTTGTAACTCTCTTTCTCACCAAAATACTTTCTATCGTGAAAAGGTAAGAAATATTTGCAAAAGGTAAGAAATTGTGGGAAAATAGAAGAATGGATATAAAAGAATGAGTCCATGCAGCTAGCCTAGAAACTAGAAATGGAGACAATATACAACATCATTGAACTAACGAAGTTACTCTATCTACAAGGGATGCTAGTACCTTTGTACTCGATATGACCGATCGTAAAGTACAGAAAATTTTTTTAGGACTCAGTCGTTGTGTTGAGTGAATGGATGAGTATGATGTAGAGAATTATATTGAAAGGATTCATGATCGAATGAGGACACTATTACCGATTTCAATCAAAAAATATGATATTATTTGTAAGGATTGAGTATGGGGAACACCGAATGCATGAACGCGTACAGGGTTTATAGGAATGAGTGAACACATAGAGATAGGTACTGTCTGGAATGTCTTTATGGCGTGAAAAATGACTCCTATGAACTGGTCTCATATCTACCATGATAGTTGACAAAACAATGCTGGTTATATTCGAAAGACAGGAGAAAATACCTTTGAGATGGAGTATATTACGTTTACTCCAGATGGAAAAGAAAGAAATCCATTCGGTAGTTTCGATAGTCTTCTACAATTTCTTCGACTTCAAAGAATATTTCCCAGAATAGATCGAGAAATCTGGAAAATATATAATTCATACAAAGATAGGCTTACTGATCTTCCCAATCGTAAGTTTATAGAAAATCTACAGAGAGATACATTTCCTTCAACTTCTGAAGAAATACCAAAAAATAAAGATAAGAAGTATAATCTGCATTTTATAGATATAGGTAATTTCAAAGAGTATAATGATACCTACGGGTATGATATCGGGGATGCGGTACTTCGAGAAGTAGGGTCTATCCTGGATAAATGAACCCGTAAAAACGATAGAGCCTGCCGCTGGTGAGGAGATGAGTTTATTATTTTTCAAGACATAAGTGGTCATAACGCACTGCGAAGCGTATATGAAGGGAAGAGGCTAAGAGAAAGACTCCAGGAAAATCTTCAGGAAGCTTCAAAAAAAGTCTACGAGCAGTATCGAGAAAAATACGATCGACTAAGTGATGAAGAAAAAATGAAGTATCCTACTCCAGAGATTGAGGTTCCAGTTGATTTTATGATCAAACTGGATATCGGGATTGGCCACTATGAAATCTGAAAAACCTATGAAGCTATGAAACAAGAGGCTATTTCTCAGATGAAATCATCCAAATCCCCAGAAGGAAGATTCAGCCGATGAGCCAAAAGTCTCGAAGAATTAATCAATGAAGCAAAAAGAATTTTATTCGATACCACATCTACTCCAGCCACCAGAAAAATAGCTACAGAATTTCTGGCAAAATCCGCATTAATAACAATTAAAAGTATCAGCGTACTTCCTATTGATGAACTGGATCATAAGATGACGGAAAAACTGAAAGAAAATGAATTAGGAACATTCAGAAGTTTCTTAGAAAGACTTCAATGAATCGAAGAAACCGTATAAATCTTTAATTATTTCCCGTATCGTTCCTCGACCTTTGCCCAGTTGACGATATGCCAGAAGTTCTCGAGGTACTTCGCTCGGGCATTTCGATAGTCGATATAGTAGGCATGCTCCCAGACATCACAGGTCAGAAGGGGTACTTCCTCGGTCGTGAGTGGGGTATGTGCATTCGAGGTTGAGACGATTTCGAGCGATCCATCTCCTTTCTTGACGAGCCATGCCCATCCGGAACCAAAGGTTTTGAGGGCTACTTCATGGAATGCTTTCTGGAATCCTTCGAGGTTTCCCCATTTTTCTGCGATTTTCATCAGGAACTCCTCGGAAAGCGTCGGGATACTCAGTGAGGTAAGTGACTCGAAATAGAACGTATGATTCCAGATTTGAGCGGCATTGTTAAAGACGCCTCCTGCAGGAGCCTCACGGATGATATCCTCGAGCGGCATCTTCTCGAACTTAGTACCGATGATAAGTTTATTGAGGTTATCAACATAGGCCTGATGGTGTTTCCCATAGTGATATTCGAGGGTTTCCTTCGAAATATAGGGGGAGAGCGCATCGAGCGAATATGGAAGCGGCGGAAGGATATGTGGCATAGAATAAGTATTTAGTAATGAAAGAGCTTTATCATATCGACTTCATAAGTATATCCATAATTCATAAATCGCAAGGAAAAGGGTGGAAGTTAAGAGTTAAGAGTTAAGAGTTAAGAGTTAAGAGTTAAGAGTTAAGAGTTAAGAGTTAAGAGTTAAGAGTTAAGAGTTAAGAGTTAAGAGT
>JAYVJC010000016.1:0-4646 GCA_043769645.1 Candidatus Altimarinota bacterium | reverse complement strand
TAATTGTTAATTGTTAATTGTTAATTGTTAAGAGAGATTGTAGTCTTTCCTGGAATTTTTCAAGGGAAAAATCCTGAGCCCTTCATACACAGGAATCTCTCATTTGTTTCCAATCTTCCTTTGGCACATCTTGTATTACTTTCTGTAAATTTATAACTCATCATTTATAGTTTATAATTTCTATGAGTTTTCCCGTTTTCCCATCGATAATAGTCTCTCGAAGTCATCACTCATCGACCCCAATGACGGGCGTTCCACATGCCATCGATTCGACGGGCGACATCCCGAAATCCTCATCGACTGGGATATAGATCGTCGCGGTCGCTCACTGGATAAGCGATATAAGCGATTCATCATCTGGCGACTCGAGAGCGGTGATATTTTTACTTTCGCGAATTTTTGAAAATATATCATCCTTCATCGGATCATTTTTCCCATAGGTGAGGATCAGCTTCTCCTCTGGCATTCCAAGAAACGCATCGACGATCATGTCGACTCGTTTTGGTGGGGAAAGTCTGGCAAAGGAGAGAAAGTAGTTTTCGAGTTTTCAAGTTTTCAAGTTTTCAATGAGTTCAGGTTTCGACCCTTCAACTTTCAACCTTCAACCTTCAACTGGAGTGAAACGACTCGTATCCGTCGGAGGATAGATAATTTTCGAATCAAAGCCTGTAAAATCCTTAAGTCGTTTCTGAACATTTTTCGAGTTGGTAATAATCATATCCATATGCCCGAGAAGGTGTCGATATCGAGCCGCTTTACGATCCAGGAAAAAATTTGCCAGTCATCTCAGGAACCTCGGTATTCTCTCAAGATAATCTTCTCGAAGATCGAAAATATAGCGTGGTGGCGTATGACAGTAGTAGATTTTCTTTGTTTTTGGTTCGAGTTGCTCTACGGCATCGAGACAATTTCACGAAAAAATCACGGTATCGTAGTCTCTGAGAAACTTGGTACCGTGGCGGAATCGATACCTCAGTACCTCATGCCGGAGGCCTTTCATAAATACCGGTTTCCCGAGAGAGATGATACGCTCCTCAAATCCCAATGCCCGAGGATCGAAACTCCCCTCTGAGAAAAATCCAGCGACCAGATCTGCACCAAGTATCTTCGCCATCAGGGTGACGAGTCGCTCCCCTCCCCCTCGATAGAGAAAAGCATCATGGAGGATGGCGATATTGCTAGGGCTCCTTTCTGAAAGGAGCTGTCCCGAGTTTCTCGGGACTGAGGATTTTTGGGTTTCTTTTTTTATATCCTGTCTTTTCATAGAAAAAAGCATATTGAATAATCTCTGGAAAACAATAGAATCTCTCCATAATCTTCCCTATGAGATACACTATTCTCTCGGTCCTCCTCTTCGTTCTCTCCTCATGTAATATGGTTTCACGAGAAAATGGAAGCTTCATCCCACATCCAGTTCCTCTTACTCAAAGTGGAGTTTCCTGAAATCAGTCCACTGTAACTCGTATACAATGGTCATGTAATCCTGGTCTTGGGTCCTGATGTAATCAACCATACTGCAGTGAGTCCATCAGTATAGGAAATAAGGAAGTCATATATACCAAAATAAGTTGTACTCCAGAGTTATTTCCAACACAAGTACTGACTGGAACTATAGATACGAACGATTGGAGTTATCTTGCGAGTCAATTCAAACCAGGAATGTTTACCTTAATCCTCAAAACTCCTCTTCCTCCTGATTATGCGAATCAGACACTTCTTATTTACCGTGGAGATAAAGTAGAACAATATACCTTTGACTTGAAAACTCATCAAGTGGGAAAAGGAAAAGCCTTCTTCGAAAAACTCGAGGAAATAGAGAAAGGGCTCGAGAAATCCAATCCCTCTCGAAACAAATAATCCTGAATAGGAAGTAATAAAATCTTTTACTAAACAAAACTAACACTACTCTCACTATGAAATACTTTTATATCATCCTTTCGATTTGTTTCTTTTTTTTAAGCAGCCATACCTATGCATCTACATTATCTTGAGATTTATTAGAAATCCAGAATAAGATAGGAACATGATATGTGAATGATTATTATAAATCTGTTCCCTACTATGATATCTCGAAATTAGATCAAGATATACTCCGAAAAAAATCTGACTGGGAAAATAGTGAAGCGGGATTACCAAAAAATTCTATACAACAACTGTCAAAGGAAAAATGATGGAAAAAACAAAATTTCCTGGACTTCGTCAATGCCCTCAAAGTAAAAGATACGAAAAAAGCAGTGAGAATCTATGAGAAATACTCTGATACCATTAGTCCATTTTTACCTACTTGTTGTACCTTCGGATCATATATTGCCCACAAACCCATGCGGAATGGCATACTCTCACTCTTTATTTCTGGACAAGATTGAGTAAATTATATATTAAGCTATACCTTCTATAAAAAGTGAGTTCTGTATGAGATAGAACTCGAGACTGGATTTGCAAGTAATATCGATAAAGATTATAAATACTTATTTTATAATACTGGTTGAGTATACGATTTTGAGAAACCAATAGATAAAACAAAACTTCGTACTAAGTTCTCTAATACTAGCTTTTTTAATGACTTCTATAACGAGACTCTTAAATCTTGGTTTACTACACCGAGTAAGAATGCTATTTTCGAGAAAAAATATAATCGATTTGTATCCGATATGTCGAAAATCTGGAAGCAGTAAGTTCAAAGTCGATTTTCACTTTTTCTCTAAAATCCATATACTCACCCTATGGATTTTTTAAAACTCAAAAATAACCATATCGCCATCGTCGCCGACTGGCTCATCGACTTCTGATGAGCCGAGCTCGTGATCTCTCACCTCTTGGAACTCTTTCCAGAGGCGGATATCTATACGAGTGTGTGTTTTATGGATCATCCGATGCTCAAGGGACGAAGAGTAATTACAAGCTGGATACAGAGGATACCATTTCTGAATCGCCGGCACAAACTCGCCGGACTCCTCAGACCATGGGCGTTTCGGAGTTTCGATCTCTCAGGATATGATCTCATCATTTGTTCAAGCAGCGCTGAATCCAAGCAAGTAGCGATGGGGAAGTGGAATACCTCACCCCAACCCTCTCCTAAAGGAGAGGGAGTAGAGGATCGCTTCCCTTCTCTGAAGGAGAGGGGACTGAGGGGTGAGGTGGTTTGCTACTGCCACACTCCGACTCGCTATTACTGGAGTCATGCGAAGGAATATGAGGACATGATGGAATTCGGGTGGCTCAATCCGATGGTAAAGTGAATTTTCCGACTCGTGAAGTGATGGATGCAACGAGTCGACTATGAAGCCGCGCAACGGGTAGACTACTTCATCGCCAATTCAAAGAATACACAGGAACGGATAAAGAGGTACTATGGGAGAGAAAGTGAAGTCATATATCCAGGGGTCGAGCAAAGCTCGATAGTTACAAGTTACAAGTTACAAGTTACAAGTTCAGAAGAAACCGAACTTGAAGACTTGAAGACTTGAAGACTTGAACCCTACTACCTTTCGGTCGGTCGCTGTATACCTTATAAGAAATTCGACCTCCTCGTCGATGCATTCAATGAAAATGGAAAACGACTCATCCTCTGTACGTCGACAGACACTCCCCTATTTCGTGAGCTCGAAGCGAAATCTAAACCTAATATCGAGTGGAGGTTTCGAGTTTCAGACAAAGAAAAAATTCTCCTCATGGCCAATGCCAAGGCCTTTCTTTTTCCCCCTGAAGAAGACTTCGGACTCACTCCGATCGAAGCCATGGCCCTCTGAACTCCGGTCATTGCTTATGGGAAGTGAGGAGCACTAGAAACAATTCTTGATGGGAAAACAGGAGTATTTTTCTCACCTCAGACTCAGGAAGCCCTCAATACCGCGATAGTAAAGTTCGAATCCATGGTATTTGACCGAGAAGTAATACAAAATCATGCAGCTACATTTTCCAAAGAAATATTCCAAAGAAATATCCTTTCCTACATCGAAACCCTATGAAGCAAATAATCCAAATCTCACCCTACGCATTCGACCATCCAGGAGGCGTCGAGCAGTACGCTCGCGTTCTTCAGGAACTCTTTCCCATAGAAATGAAGACATTCGCTGGTGGAGAGAATTTTCCTATTATTGAACCCGTTCCCCACTGTCCTCTCCCCTCTTTCTGGAAGTGGTGATTCTGGAGCACGTTCCAGTGAATTTCGAGAGAAAATACCTCTGCTATTATTTCGCATATCCGCTTCGCGCCGACCAGTTGGCTCGCATACGCCATAGCTTCTCGAAGACGAATACCGTATATCCATATCGAGCATGGGACTGGATTTTTGGTTCACAAAAATCACTTCATCGCCTTCGTCGCAAAAGCGGTCGATCTTACTATCGGAAAATATATCATCCGCCAAGCAAAGCATGTTGTCTGTGTGAGTGAAGCTGGGAAAACATGGCTCAGTTCCACGTTCGGCCGTACTGAAAATATATCAGTTATCTATCGAGGATTCAAGTTTCCGAAAGTCGAACGAATACAAAATACCGTACCAAAAATCGGGTTTGTCGGACGCCTGACGGGACTCAAGAATCTCTCTGGACTTATCAAGGCTCTCGGAGAAATGAAGGAAACAGAATGGACCCTCGAAATCGTCGGAGACGGTGAAGAACGATGAAATCTCGAAGCACAAGTCT